>CAZXQM010000019.1:22049-26487 GCA_964643455.1 uncultured Vampirovibrio sp.
GATCGTTAGAAGTTATTGTGACAATACCATTATCCTGAATATCTATTTCTGCACCGGAAGCTTCAATTATTGTTCGGATTTGTTTTCCTCCAGGTCCAATTACAGTTCCGATATCTTCAACTGGTATTGTTATTGTTGTAATGCTAGGTGCAAATGGAGATAAATGGTCAGCAGGTTTTGTGATGACTTTTCTCATTTCTCCTAAGATATGCAGTCTTCCTTCTTTTGCTTGTGCAAGTGCTCTCCTTAAAGTTTCGTTTGCAATACCTTTTGCTTTCATGTCCATTTGAAGAGCAGTTATGCCATCATCGTTACCTGTAACTTTAAAGTCCATGTCTCCTAAAAAGTCTTCAATACCTTGAATATCTGTTAATACAACAGGTTCTCTGTCTGGTTCTGTAATCATGCCCATAGCAACACCGCCAATCATGCATTTTACAGGAACCCCTGCATTCATAAGTGCCATTGATGAACCGCAGGTTGAGCCCATTGAGGTAGAACCGTTTGATTCAAGTACATCAGATGTTACGCGGATTGTGTAGCCAAATTCTTCTTGTGAAGGAAGTGCAGGCACGTTAGCTCTTTCTGCAAGGTTTCCGTGTCCGACTTCACGTCTTCCCGGACCTCTTAGCGGTTTAACTTCACCTACCGAGAAACCCGGAAATATGTATTTGTGCATATATGTTTTTTCTGTTTCAGGATCAACTCCGTCAAGTTCCTGCTTCATTCCCGGTCCTGCAAGGGTTGCAACAGAGAGAATTTGAGTCTGACCTCTCGTAAATACGGCAGAACCATGTGCACGAGGAATAACACCTACTTCGCACCAGATAGGACGTACTTCATTTGGCTTTCTTCCATCTGCTCTTACACCTTCATCAAGAATCATGGCTCGCATAATTTTCTTTTCTGCTGCTTTAAATTCTTCAGAAACAAAGTCAATCCCAGTTTCTTCCATAATCTGGTGAATATAATGATCTTCAGGAAGAGCTTCAACCCTTTCTTTAACAAGCTTTTTAGCTTCCTCAAGTTTATTTTGCCTGTATTCTCTGTCAAAGTTGTGATATGCATCAAAAATCATATCGTGAGCGACTTCATCTATAATATTTTTTAATTCAGTTGTATCATACGGGTTAACAAATTCTTGTTTTTCAACTCCGCAAGCTTTGGCGAATTCCACCTGAGCTTCGCATTGTTTTCTAATTTCTTCTTGGGCAAATTCAACAGCTTCCATAATTTCGTCTTCAGTAACGAATTTGCAGCCTGCTTCAACCATGATAACGCTGTCGTGTGTACCGGCTACAACAATATCCAAAGCGGATTTATCAGCCTGTTGGTGGGTAGGGTTTGCTATTAATTGCCCATCGAGTTTAGAAACTCTTACAGCACCTATAGGGCCTTCAAATGGTGTTCCTGCAAGCATCAAAGCGCATGATGCTCCCAGCATTGCAAGGGTATCAGGTTGATTTTGCTGATCATAGCTGAATAGTTGTGCAACAATTTGAATATCGTTTCTGTATCCTTTAGGAAAAAGTGGTCTGATAGGTCTGTCAATTAAACGTGAAACAAGGATTGCTTTATCGCTTGCTTTTCCTTCCGAACGGTTATAGCCGCCCGGTATACGACCTATAGATGACATTCTTTCTTCATAATCAATAAGTAACGGGAAAAAGTCGATTCCGACTCGTGGTTCTTTACTAACGCAGCAGTGAACAAAAAGCATTGTATCTCCGCATCTTACGGTGACGCTTCCATTTGCTGATTGAGCATACTTGCCTGTTTCTACAGTGACGATTTTACCGCCAATTTCTAATTGAAAACTTTTTGTTTCCGGTATCATTTTTCCTTCTTTCTCCGGCTACTCGAAAGCCGGATGCTTCCATTTTGTTATACTAATTTATTCCACTTTCTATGATAGTATAAACACAAATGGTTGTCTATTCGGAAACGATTTTAGTTATCGGTATTTCTTGGTTCTTCTGGAATAGGTTGAATATCAAGTTTTGAAAAAGTTCTTGTAGCTTTTGCAAACTTATAGGTTCCAGGAGGTGTTGTTGCTGCAAGAGATGCTGCAAAGCCGGCAGATATTCCTACTATTATACCAGTAACAGTTGCAAGAATTGATTTTACCCTTGAGATATTTTGGGTTAACGCAATTGGAATTGCAGCTCCTATTACTCCGCCTGTTGCGACAATTGCACGTGAAAGATTTCTTCTTCTTTTAATATCTTTTTCGGAGGAGTTTTCAATAACATATTTTTGAATCTGTGGAGCTGACTCCATAACATCTTTGTACGCAGACTCAAATTTATCTACCTGGTTGTTAGGTACACTCAATTTACCGGATTCTTCCCCTTGCGAGTCAATTACTCTATATATAGTTCTGCCGTCAGGAGTTGTTCCAATTTGTTGAATGTTGCCATATGTGTTTTGCCTGAAGCCTGTTTGACCAGAGTTAAATATGTCAACCATAAAACCACCTCTACACTTTATTTTATTATAAATTATAAACGCTTAAAATCGCAAAAATTTGCTAGTTTTATTAAGAAATATAAAGACGTATTTAACTAGGGCAAAATATTTTTTAAGTTGTAAATAAATAGTTCGTATGGTACTATTATAGTATTATACTGCAATGTTGTTTTAGCGGTAAATGATAAAAACAAGGGCACGTAGTATGGAGAGAGTGTACAAATATGCGGAAGTTTTTAATATCGGGGTTGTTTATTGTAATGACGTTTCTACCTGTATATCCATATGATAATGAAGCTATAATAAGTGAAATTGATATTCAATCGCATATTGATAATATAGGGTTTGAACTACTGAATTCTAATAAAATTAATAAGCGGATTGTTTTTACATACTCTGAGAAAGATAAATTATACAAAGGCAGACCAGAAGTTACTAAACGTCAAGTTATTGTTTATGGTGAAAATCTAAAGTATGCAGAGACAAATGATGAGATGGCGGCTCTTCTTGCCATGAAAATTTCAAATGCTGTTAAATCTTTTGAAGGTGGTGGTTTAATGGGGTATTTAGAAATCAAAATGGCACCTAAAAAATATGAAAAATATTCAGACAAAAAGGCTGTAGATTATATGGTGAAAGCTGGTTACAATCCTTTGGGCTTAATTACGTTTATTCAAAAAGCTTTTCCGCAAAAAAGAAATGATTGGGGCTCTGCCCATAACTTGACATCTAAAAGATTAGCCGAAGTATATGAATATATTTTTGTTAAGTATCCATACTTTCTGGAAAATAATATGTATATAGATAATCCTTACTATCAAAATTTTCTGTTGTGTTCTCTGGAAAACCGAAAGATACTGGAAAGAAAGTTAAAGTACAAGACGGTTTATAAGGTTAAATATGAATAAGTTTTTTATATCAATTACAATATTTATATTATTATGTACAAGTGTTTTTGCTGAAGAGGATTTTCTTGTAGAAAAGTTCCTAAGGGGGAAAAATAGTCCTGCACCTGAAACTTATACTGATTATGATTATTCAGGAACTGATTGTGTACCGATTAAGCTTGTTGTGAGTAAGAATATTTCAACAAAAGATAAAAGGAAACATCTTTATGGTGAAGAAGTACAATTGAAAGTAAAATCCAATGTTTTCTATAAAAACAAGTTGTTGTTAAAAAAAGGAACTCCTGCGACTGCTAAAATTGACCAAATAGTAGAAAGCGGTATGAATGGCATTCCTTATTATATTTATTTAAATGATTTTAAAATAGAAGGTTTATCTTCAACGAAAATACAATCTGATTATTATAAATCCGGATTAAACCTGATGTTTTGGGTATATCCGTTAAAGTGGACTCTGACATTTTTGCCGCCAACCGGCATGTTGACAAATCTTATTAGGGGTTGTCATGCTAAAATAACTTCAGATGATGTAATTATAGTTTATTATTTTCCGGAGTGGAAGTAGATTACAGGAATGTAAAATGAAAAAATTGGTATACTAGCTTGTTGCTTATGAGTGGTAAGTTCCAAATAGGTGGGGATGATGAAAAAAATTTTATTACTGGTATTGGTGGTAGGTATATTTTCAGTAACTGCGGTTATGGCTCAGACGGTTGTAAATCAGAATAATAGAGGATATATTTCAGTATCAACGACAGCAAATACTGAGATTGAACCTGATGTAGCGGAACTTTCTTTTGCCGTGCAGACTTTTGATGCAGAATCAATGGAAAAGGCAACTCAGTTGAATAAAGAAGCTTCTGATAAAGTACTGTCAGTGCTGGGTTCTATGCTTAATTCGAAAAACGGAGATTATATCAAAACAGCAGATTTCAGTGCAAAACCTGTTTATACATATTCCGAAGGCAAAAGAAACTTTGACAAATATGAAGTTTCCAATAGGGTAATAGTTCATACAAAATCTCTTGATAAAGTGGGAGAAATGATTGATAAAGCAATTGTTG
>CAZXQM010000020.1:0-2398 GCA_964643455.1 uncultured Vampirovibrio sp.
TTACAGTATAAGTTTTCGGAATAGTAATTGTCTGACCTTCAGTCATAACCCAGTCAAGATTATGCTCAGGATTTGCCTGCTTAAGACGATATAGAGAAACACCCAAATCTTGTGCAAGAACGTAAGGTTTTTCTCCTCCTTTTGCAACAAATTCGTATTCCGGTTCTTCATTAACATTCATTTCAGGCTTTGGCAGTTTTTCTTCAATTTTTTTATTTCTTTGCCCGTCACAGCTGAAAATTTTTGAGAAGAAATTACCTATACTTTTAAAGAAACCGCCTATTCCGTTCCAAATTCTTTTGAAAAATCCGGGGTTTTCAAATTGTATTCCTATTCTTTTTTCGCCCTTAGAACCTACACTTTCTATAGTTATTTCTGCCTTATAATTACGGGCATCCGCTGCAACAGCAGTGTAAACTGCCTTTTCTTTATATATAGCATTCATTTCTTCTTGCAAAGATTCAGGAGTTATATTTTTTAAATCAGCCTCGTCAAATCTGTCGGAATTTCCATCCTTGCCCTTCAGAAGATTGAAAAATGCAATCTGATAATTTGTTAATTCTATACGAGAGACTTCCACACCGCTCTTTTTATCAACTTTACCGTCAACTATATCATATTTTGTAATAACTCCGTCCTTAACTTTGTACACGGCGCTATTACCTCTTATGGTACAATTTTTCAAATCCAAATAATGTTCTTTTTTAGTTGTTATATCAAAAAGTGTATATCCGTTATTATTTTTATTTTCTTCTTCTGCTACTATTTTACCAGACTCTTTCGCATCATTCGAAAATTTTACTCCTGATTCACTCAACGAAGTTTTATTTTTTTTATTTTCACTTAAAAGATTGTTAAAAAATCCACTTTTCTCAAATTTTATACTGATATTTTTCTCATTATTTGTTCCGTTTTCTCTAATTGTAAGTTCTGTATCAAAATCTCCCATTTCAGCAGAAACTACCGTGTAAACATTTTTTTCCTTGTAGATTGCATTCATTTCTCTCTGCAAATCTTGCGGAGTCAAATTTCGTAAATCAGCCTCATCAAATCTTCCGCTATCACCATCCCTGTCCTTTAAATGATTAAACAAAGCCATTTGATAGTTGGTGAGTTCGATGCGCGGAACTGTAACACCGCTGTTTTTATCAACCTTACCATCAACTATATTGTATTTCTTAATGACTTCGTCTTTTACTTCATAAAATGAACTGTTTCCGGCAATCGTACAGTTTTTTAAACCCAGCTTTAATTCTTTTTTTAAAGTAATATCATAAAAAGTATATGTCATCTCTAAACTCCTGTGTTTATATATAAAAAGTTTCCGGTAGAAAAATAATTGCCTTCTGTTAATAAATATTTACAATTAGAAGAAGTAAGGTAAATTTTATAGTATAATAATTCATTATAATGGAGGAGTCTGACCTATGAAACTAACAGTACTTGGACCTGGATGCTGGGGATTAACACTGGCATGGCTCATGAATGATAACTTTGAAGATATCATAATCTGGGGTAGAAAGAGTGATTTAAATGACGATCTTGTTATAAATAAGCATTGTTCAAAACCTCTAGAGGTACAGTTAGATAAAAAAATTGAAATAACTTCTGATTTGAAAAGTGCAATAGAAGGAGCTGATATTATTCTCTCCGTTGTCGCAACAAGCGGGGTAAGAAGCGTTTGTGAACAGCTTAAAGCTGCCGGAATAAAACCGGAACAGCCGCTTGTAAATGCCTCAAAAGGGCTTGAATTAAATACGCTCATGCGAATGTCTGAAGTTATAAAAGACGTGCTTCCGGAACAAAAAATTGTAGTTTTATCAGGTCCTACACTTGCAAAAGAAGTTTTGATGGGTAAACCTACGGCAGCCTGTGTTGCATGTGAGGATATTGAAACAGCTGAATTTATACAACAATCATTAAATGTTCCAAATCGTTTCAGGCTTTATACAAATACAGACGTTATTGGAGTAGAATTAGGCGGAAGTTTAAAGAACGTTATAGCAATTGCATCCGGTTTTGCTCATACAATGGACTTAGGAGACAACTGTATGGGCAGTCTTTTGACAAGAGGAATGGCAGAAATTGTAAGACTTTCTGTTAAACTTGGCGCAAATCCTTCTACATTATACGGACTATCAGGGATGGGAGACTTGATTGCAACCTGTTCAAGTCCGATGTCAAGAAATTATACCGTTGGTTCAATGCTTGGAAAAGGTAAAAAAATTGATGATATCTTAAATGAACTTGGTTCGGTTGCAGAAGGAGTTAAAACATCTAAAGCCGTATGCGATTTGGCAGAAAAATTAGGTGTGGAAGTTCCGGTTTCTAATGCAATTTATGAAGCGGTTTATACAGATATAACTCCGGAAGAAGTTTTGTCAAAACTTATGAACAG
>CAZXQM010000020.1:2498-4961 GCA_964643455.1 uncultured Vampirovibrio sp.
GATGAGTCCTCAATAATGTGCGGATGCGGAATCTGCGGAAAGCCTTTTTGCTGTTCAAGTTATTTAAGAAAATTTGAATCAATAAATGTTAAACTTGCCAAAGATCAGGGGATGCCTATTGCTCCTTCAAAAATTTCCGGTACCTGCGGTCGACTATTGTGCTGCCTGACTTATGAATATTCCAATTACATAGAAGCGGCAAAAGGAATGCCGCCAATCGGCTCTACTGTTATGACTCCTCAGGGTTTAGGCAAAGTATGTTTCATACAATTTCTTAACAATTCTGTTGCAGTCAAATTTGAAGATGGTAAAATTAAAGAGTACAGTAAAATAGATATTGAAATGGTTGATGCTGATGTTAATGTTGATATTGAAATACCAAATCTTAATAATTACTCAACTGATGAAAAAGTAGATGCAAAACAGTTAAAACAACTGGAAGATGATCGAAACAGCTCAACAGGGAATGTGTAAGAAAGGTCAAAATTATGAAAATCCAATCAATTAATCAAACCCCTGCCCCAAACTTTGGTAAGCTTGTGGTTAAACCCGGAAGTTTTGAAGCATTAAAACAATCAAAATACTTTCCTGATAAAAGCTATCCAAATTATAGCAAACATCTTTTAAATTTTTACTTGCAACTATTGCAATTAAAGAAACAGGCCGCAAACAATACTGCTTATAATGTCGTTATAAAACCTGGTAATAAAAAAGGTGCTGGAAAAGTTGTAATAGAAAATTCTGAAGGTCGCGAACAGGCGGGTTTTATCACTACCTTTGATGAATTGTTGAGGGTTCGCTCAATGGAGCCTAAGCAAACAATTACCAAAGAAGAAGAACCATCGGCATACAAACGCTTTATATATAACTGGCAAATAAAACGTTCAAATAAAAAATTAGAAAAGAATCCTCTAAAAATGGATGAATATTTAAATATCGTTTATAATAATATAAAAAACATTATTGGTAATGCAGATTGCCTGACAGAAATGCAAAAGCTAAAACAAAAATAAAAAAAGACCTATAAAACTACAAGAAATTTAACTTGGAGTTTTAATTATTTTTAAGCTTATAATTTTAACAAAAATAGCGGCATCCTTTTTAATTAAAAAGATATATATTAATTAAAAATTTTTTCATATTGAAAAGCTCTTATTCTAATGAAAATCCTATAAATAGAACAGTAAAAATCTATATTAACTACCCAAAATATGGTATATTATTATTATGCAAAAAAGAACGTATCTTAACGGAAGTGTAAAAAACGGGAAAATCATGAGATGGCCGATTAACAATTTGGTTGTCTACATTGCCCCGATGAAATTTTATTCAAAACCGGGTGAAGATGCTAAATTCAGAAAAATGGTTATTGATGCTTTTAATGTCTGGTGTGCTGCAACCGGTGGGAAATTGCGATTTAAAGTTACAAGTGTACTTCTGGAGTCTAACATCAATGTTGATTGGAAACGCGTAGACAGACAAGCTTTAGGTCATTGTTACTTTAGTTGGGATCCGCATGGAAGATTGTACGGAGCAGAAGTTGCCATAGGACTTACTGATGGTAGAATTCACCAGAAATATGACAGTGATATTGAGGTCTATCATACTATATTACACGAGATTGGACACGCATTGGGATTACAGCACAGCCCTTATAAAGAAGATATTATGTATACACCGCATCAGTATGGCGTGGCTTCACTTTCTGAAAATGACAAATATTCAATCAACTGGCTTTATAGACTTTCTGCCGGTGCATCAGTTAAGCAAATTGCTTCCAAATATGGAATTACAACCTCTTCTGATATAGATACTGTTATAAAAAAGATTGATGACAAAAATAACTCTTCGGACGAAATTGAGAAAATGCAGCTTTCAACCAGAAGAGATTTATTGCAGGAAGCGGCTAATATCGGGGATTTGAAGCGGTACAATATGATGCTGCAAAATATTTCTCTTTCTTCAAATGTTAAGAATTATTTAAATAATAACAGAAAAAATTAAAAAACAGGCAATTTTTTCGGACAAATTGTTTTTATAATCATATAAGGTTAGAAACTATAGGGTTATTTAAATGATAGATCCTTTGACATTTAAAGCCAGTGTTGCATATAATAAACAAGTTGAAGAAGAAAATGCACCGAATAATTCACCAAATCCTCTCAGGCTGAAAGTAAATTTATCTAGTCTGGCTGCTATAGCTAATTATAATCAGGTTTTATTGAAACCGAAATTTGATAAAGACACTATCGGAGTTATCAATAGTGCTTCCGAAATGCTTAAGCTTACGCCAGCAAAACTTGAGCTTCCATATAGTTTTAAGATAAACGAAATAAACGGAGATAGAATTTATGACCATAACGGTGTGCTTCAGGTTATTAATGAATATAAAAATGACACAATATTAGAATATTACCCTTCAGAAGATCAGGAAAACATAAAATACATACTAGAAAAAGACCG
>CAZXQM010000020.1:5061-17855 GCA_964643455.1 uncultured Vampirovibrio sp.
AAACTGCTATCACCGCTTTGAGGAAGCCTTACAACAACTCTTGTATTCTGCTGATTAAAAATTGTATTTGCAGCATCTATAACCATTTGTTTTTTATTTGTATCATTTATTTGCGAAACAAGTTTATCATTTTTGAAAGTAATAATAACTTCATCCGAAGCTATTTTTACAGGTGTTGCAAGCTGTAAAAGAGCTTTTGTGGCAGGACTTTTAATATTCACTAATAGTGCCTGCCAGAGGGTATTAATGTCATTTCCGTCCGATTTCTTTGACACCGGCGGCGGGGTGAATTCTTCCGGTTCCAATTTTATAGCCGTTGCGGCAGGAGATTCCGCCGGCGGAATAGGAGCTGGTCTGGTGACCGGCTCGGTTTCAGAAGTTTTTGGAGTTTCCTGAACTTTTACAGGTTCGGCAATTCTTTGCGGTTGAATTACCGGTCGTATTGCCGGCTGTAACGGACTTCCTGCTTCCAGTGCTTTTACTCTGTTTTGCAAATCCAGAAGAGTGGTATTTTCAGTCATATTAGCCAGATCAATCATACCTACTTCAAGCCAGAGATGCTGATTTGCAGCCATCTTTACCTCTTTTATGTAATAAGTAATCCTTTCCATTAAAAATACAATCTGGTGTGTTTCTAATGAATCTTTTTGTTTTGTCATTTCTGCAATTTGAGGTTCATTCATGCCGGTTAATTCCGGTAAAAGCTCTTTTCTGCAGGTCTTAACTATTAAAAGATTTTTGAAATACTCTGAGAGATTGGTTAAAATCTGCAATGGTTCATTTCCTGCATTATAAATATCATTTAAGATTTCTATCGCTTCATTAGGAGAAGAAGATATAATCTTTTCACTCAATTTGTTTAATGTATCAAAAGAAATTCTCCCCAAAATTGCATTAACATCCTCCGAAGTTACCTCTTTTGAAACACCTAACAAGCTTAGCTGATCTAAAAGTGATATACTGTCTCTCATTCCGCCAGCAGAGTTCTTTGCTATCGTAAATAAAGCATCCTCCGTAATATTTATTTTTTCATTGTCAGAAATATATCTTAAATGTTTAACGATATCATCAGTTGTAATTCTTCTGAAATCAAATCTCTGGCAGCGACTTTTGATTGTATCAAGAACTTTATGAACTTCTGTTGTAGCTAAAATAAAAACAACATTCTCCGGCGGTTCCTCAAGTGTTTTAAGGAGCGCATTAAATGCGTGATTGGTAAGCATATGAACTTCATCTATAATATAGATTTTGTACTTGCCATTTACCGGAACATATTGAATCTTTTCTAAGATATTCTGCGTATCTTCTACTTTTCTGTTACTTGCAGCATCA
This sequence comes from uncultured Vampirovibrio sp., assembly GCA_964643455.1. Classification (GTDB taxonomy): domain Bacteria; phylum Cyanobacteriota; class Vampirovibrionia; order Gastranaerophilales; family Gastranaerophilaceae; genus CAG-196. Next base: position 6,394 of record CAZXQM010000020.1, read on the forward strand.
ATTTCGATTACATCTATCGGCACTGAATTCGTAATATCTCTGCAACTTTCACATTCACCACAGGGATGAATTGTTGGTCCGTTTTTGCAATTGAGTGATTTCGCCAAAATTCTGGCTGTAGAAGTTTTCCCGGTACCGCGCGGACCTGTAAACAAAAAAGCATGTGCTATTTTTCCAAGTTCAATTGCACTCGTCAGAGTTTTTTTAACATGCTCTTGCCCGACCAGCTGTTCAAGTGTCTGAGGGCGATATTTTCTGTATAATGGTACATAATTCCCGCTCATAACATAAGTGTAACATAAAGGGGTATTAACGTAAACGCAGCATTATGATAATATTATTCTTACGGAGGAGGAAGTATGGAGAAAGCTAAAGTTTATTTTACAGAAGAAATTTCTTCGGAAGGTCTGGTAAAGATTTATCACTCACTCGGAGTCAGGCTTAAAGAAAAAATTGCGGTAAAGATTTCAACAGGAGAGCCTGGCGGACATAACTTTTTGCAGCCCGGTATGATTAAAGATTTAGTACATGAAACAGGCGGAACTATTGTTGAATGCAATACTGCCTATGGTGGTCCCAGAAGTACAACGGCTTCTCATTGGAACGTAATGAAAGAACACGGATTTTTTGATATTGCGCCGTGCGATATTATGGACGGCGAAGGTGAAATAGCTCTGAATGTGATAGGGGGAAAACGTTTAAAACAAAATTTTGTAGGAAAAAATCTCCAAAATTATGGTTCTATTTTAATGCTTTCTCATTTTAAAGGACATATGATGGGAGGTTTTGGCGGTGCTCTTAAAAACATGTCAATAGGGATTGCTTCCGCGCATGGAAAATCACATATTCACAGCGGCGGCAGTTTTATAGGAATATCAAGACAGGATGCATTTCTTGAGGCAATGGCAGATGCTTGTAAGTCTGTTGCAGATTATATGGGTACAGAAAACATTATTTATATTAATGTTGCAAACCGTCTCTCAGTAGATTGTGACTGTGACAGTAATCCAGCAGAGCCTAAAATGGCTGACATAGGAATTTTTGCTTCGACAGATCCCGTTGCTATTGATCAGGCTTGTGTGGATGCTGTTTATAACTCTCCTGACGAAGGAAAGAAAGATTTAATCAAGCGGATAGAATCAAGAAACGGAATTCATACGGTAGAAGCTGCAGCTGACTTGGGATTGGGACTCAGAGAGTATGAAATTATCAAACTAGTATAATTTTACATACTTTCGTTTGTCAGAGTCATAGATGAACGTTTTATACGCCTTGTCATTAACAATAAAGCGTATTGAATTATTGATATCTGTTCTTAAAGTCTTAATTCCCTTTAATGTCTCAAGAGTTTTTATTGATGGATGCCCAAATTTATTTGTACCTACAGAAATTACAGCTGTATCAGGATTTAAGTAATTAAGTATCTCTCTGTTTATGACACCATTTGCACCATGATGCCCAATTTTAAGAACTGTTATATTGGAAGGTAAATCCGCTTTGAGCTTATTAAAAGTTTTAATTCCAGAATCACCGGTAAAAAGCATTTTAAAATCTTTATAACTTACAAGCGTTAAAATTGATGCTTCATTATCACCAATACCTTCAATATCCGGAGTTATATAATTTGTTATGGTTAAACCATTTTCGTCAAGTACATTTTGTTTGTTACTTGCAAGAAGAACTTCAACACCGTGTTTTGAAGCTGTTTTATAAATATATTTTGCAGCATTCGACTCATGGTTTAATGAATTTACATAAATCCTGCCAACACTAACTCCTTTAATCAAATCCGCAACACCGCCACAGTGGTCATTGTCAAAATGCGTTACTATAATTGTATCAATTTTCTTTATCCCTTTGTCAGTCAAGTATTTAAGAATTAACATCTCTGCCTGTGATTTGCCGCCATTGTAACCATTTTTTCCAGTATCTATCATTAAATACTTATTATCAGGCGTTTTAATTAGAAACGAATCCGCATTACCTACATCAAAAACCGTAATTTCAAGATTATGATTTGGAACGGATATTGTAGATACAACAAGTATAAAAATCATTACAGGGAGAGTAATTCTGCAAACTTTTAAATACTTTTGCCGACATTCCTTATCAAGAAAAGCTGTTATATTCAACAGAATTGCGTAATATAAGAGAATTTGGAAAACAGACGGGTGAGTTGTCGTAAGAGTGGAATGCGGAAGTTGTCCCCAGAAATCCGAAATATTAACAAGAATTGTAATCATCGGATTTAAAATAAAATCAAATATTTGCAATACAAAATCCGGAGTCACAGTTGAAATCAAAGAGCCGACAAAACCGCCAAAACTTATTACTGAAAGAATCGGTACACTCATTATATTTGCAAACACAGAATACAGACTTATGTTGTTAAAATAAAATATTTGAACCGGAATGACCCAGAGTTGAGCAATAATCGGAATACTAACAGTACCAACTAACCAGTTTATTATTCTGCTCTTGCTTTTGACAAGATAAGGTGTCATTACAAGAAGCCCAAAAGTTACTATAAAAGAGAGCTGAAAACCGACATCATTAACATACATCGGATTATAAAGAAGCATAAGAAACGCAACAAAACCTAAAAGTGAAATACTGTTTGCATCTCTATCAATGAGTTTTCCTATCAAAACAAACACAAGCATACATGTTGCCCTGACAACAGATGCTCCAAGACCTGTCATAAGCGAATAAACAAGCACCATTATTATACCTACAGATACATTTACTTTGTAATTCACCCTGAACAAAGATAAAAATAAAAAGAAAAACGAATATATAAAAGCAACATTCATTCCGGAAGCTGCAAGAATATGAAGTAAGCCTGAATTCACAAATGATTGTTTAATATCATCCGGAGGCGCGACTGCATCATCACCAAACACAATACCGCCTAATATTTCAAGATTTGGGCTGGTTAAATATTTTGAATGTTTTTGAATTATCTTTTCTCTATAATCATTGATTCCCTGCAAAACTTTCTGCACTCCAACCGGAGACTCGCTTAACTTGATAGGCATGCTATCTCTTGCTCCGTAGAAAACAGCATAAACACTAAAATTTCGTAAATAATTTCCGTAATCAAATTGTGAAGGATTACCTACTTTGAAAGGCGGCATCAGACGCCCTTTTATTTTATAATAATCATATATCCGCAACTTTTCATCACTATTCAAAGTTACAAGAGTTTTTTCATTATCAAAATTTTGTACAATACTGTCATACTCCATCTTGTTAACTTTAAAGAAAAACCTCTGTTTACCTTCTCCTTTGCTTTGCGGAATCGAAACAATTTGCCCTGAAATTTCACAATTAACAGGTGCAAAACTTACAAGTTCATCTGTGATTTTAAGCCGATAAATTGTATTTGCCACACCAAGATAAAATATTAAAATCCAAATAATAATATATTTAGGTTTAAAATAATCAAGTATTGCAAGAATCGAAAACAAAACTGTTATTCCAGCAGCAGCCGGAATAAGATGCCCGCCGAGTGCAGCAGAAAGCCCGAGAATATACACAATAACAGTTACGAGCATTAATACATTCTTGTTAAGACAGACAGTTTTACACAAATCTCTAAACATACAAGATTAATTCTAGCATAACAATAAATACAAAGTCAGTATCAAATAGTTACTGGTGCTTTTGCAACTAATTCCCTATTCTAATTCTGAACGTTCAATCTCTTGCTTGGTCGTAAATTTAACAATATCACCGACTTCAATATCATTATATTTAACAAACGAAATACCGCATTCAAAACCTTGTGCAACCTCTTTTACATCATCTTTAAACCTCTTAAGCTGATCAACAGCACCCTTAAAGATTTCTTTACCGTTTCTGTAAATAGTTGCGGTGTCATTTCTGTTAATTTTTCCTTCGGTTACATAGCAGCCGGCAATCCTTTGTATCTTACCAATAGTAAATATTTGTCGAATTTCTACAGTACCTGTTTCAACTTCTTTAACTTCCGGTGAAAGCAGTGAAATCATTGTTTTTTCAATATCTTCAAGTATCTGGTAAATGATTTCATATTTCTTGATTGTTACACCTTCACGTTCAGCTGCCGCAAGAGCATTAGCATCTTCTTTTACGGTAAAACCGAGGATTAATGCATTTGAAGCTGATGCCAGCATTACATCTGCCTCTGAAATATCACCAACACCCACGTGAATAATCTTTGTAACAATTTCTTTGGACTCAAACTGAGCTATAGCTTGAGAAACAGCTTCTGCCGCACCATGAGTATTTGCTTTGATAATCAAGTTTAATTGAGGGATATCACCCTCTGCATCACCAGCCTCTCTTCTCATATGAGCAGGAAGCATTGCATCAAGTCTCTTGTTACGCTCTTTTTCTTTACGTTTTTCTACAATAGACTTCATTTCTTTTTCATTTTTTACAACTTCAAAGAAATCACCTGCATTTGGAACCTCGGTTAAGCCCAAAACCTCAACCGGAGTAGACGGCTCAGCCTTTATAATTCTTTCTCCAGAATCAGAAAGAAGCGCTCTTACCCTTCCGCAAGCAGTACCTACAACAATACAGTTACCAGTTCTTAAAGTACCGTTTTGAACCAGAAGCGTTGCTACAGGACCTTTACCTTTATCAAGATTTGCTTCTATTACAACACCTGTAGCCTCAGCTTTAGGATTAGCCTTCAAATCCTGAACTTCTGCTACAAGCAAAATATACTCCAATAATTCATCGATACCTGTACCCTGTAATGCGGAAACTTTTACAGTGATAGTATCTCCGCCCCATGCTTCAGGAACAAGCCCGTGTTCCGTTAACTGTTGTAATATTTTGTCAGGATCCGCTCCTGGTTTATCAATTTTATTAACAGCTACAATAATAGGAACTTCAGCAGCTTTTGCGTGATTAATCGCTTCAATTGTTTGAGGCATTATACCATCATCAGCAGCAACAACAAGAATAGCAATATCTGTAGCTTTTGCCCCTCTGGCTCTCATTTCCGTAAAAGCTTCGTGCCCCGGAGTATCCACAAATACAATCTTCTTTTCATGATTATTATCCAAATAAACAGTATACGCACCAATAGATTGGGTAATTCCGCCAACTTCCGTAGCCACAATTTTGTGTTTTGAAGCCCTAATACTGTCTAGCAGTGTTGTCTTACCGTGGTCAACGTGCCCCATAATACTTACAACCGGCGCACGTTTTTTCAGTAATTTTTTATCAACTTCTGTTAATGCTTTTTGCTTTTGTTCTTTCTCCAATTCTTCTTCAATATAAGCATCAATATCTTCTTCAAGAACTTCTAAATTATATTCCGCACAAACTTTTTTAATAGTATCAACATCAATAAGCTGGTTTACAGTTGCCATAATCCCCTGAAACATAAGGAATTTGACGATTTCTGCCGGCGTTTTATGAATTTTGTCGGCAAGTTCGCTGATGGTCATTGCGGAATTAACAACTATTTGTTTAACTTCTTCTACGGCTTCTTCTTTGTGCGTTTTCTTTTTATGCTTCTGGGCTGCAGCTTTTTCAAGAGAAATCATTTCCTGATCTTCTTTTTTTGAGTTGAAATCTTTATCTTTTTTTCTTGAATCACTTTTTCTCTTGGATGATGGACTGCCTTTTCCCTCGTAAATTTCTTGCGGAATGATTCTTCGTTCAACCAGCTTCTTTTCCTGATGAACTTTGTTAGCAGCCTTTTTAGGTTTTTCTTCTGTATTAGAAGCAGATTTTTGAGGGGCTTTTCTTACAATTTCAATCCTTGATTTAGGATACTCAACTTTTGTTCTTTCAATACGGGCAACCGGCTTTTCTGTTTTTTTAGATTCATTTTTTTCGCTATAAGACTTTTTATCAGAAGTCATTTTATTAGGTGCCGTTTTCTCCAATCGTTCAACCTTTCCAACCTTCTGAATCTTTTGAACTCTTTCTATCTTTACAACCGGTTGTGGAGTTTCTTCTGATGTTTGTTTTTCTTCTACCTGAACAGCTTTTGCTTTTTTGACTACAAATGCCTTCGGTTTTCCTGAACTTTTCTGCGAAGCAACACCCAAATGCTCCTTTATTTTACGTATCTGGGTTGGTGTTACAGTATTAGAGTGCGACTTGACTATTATATCTATTTCCGCAAACTTTTCAATAACCTCCTTACTGGTCATCCCTAGTTCTTTTGCTAATTCACTTACTCTTAAACTGTTCATTCAATTATATTCCTTTCACCTTTTTCAGCATTTTTATAAAATCTGTTCTTTATACTGTATTTTAACAACTTAACAACAATCCTGTAATACATTGCAGAACTCAGATTTTTCGAAAAAGGCATTTGTTTTCAACACCTTGTTTAACTTTGATTTCTTTAATGCTGCATCAATACATTTCTGATTATAACAAAGATATGCAGATCTGCCAAATGTTTTGGAATTCGGGTTTATGACTACGTTTCCGTCTTTATAATTCTTAGTAATTTTTATTAAATTTTTTCTTGGAATTAATTCTCCACATCCGACACATTTCCTTAGCATCTGCAGCCTTTCTTATGTGAAAAGCGGATTCAGATTATGAATCCACTTCTGCTAATTTTTCGAGTTTTAATTTTTGGTCATATTCGATCAGTAAATCTATGAGTTCATCCAAATCACCATCAATAACTGTCCATACGTTGAGGTTTTGACCGATTCTGTGGTCTGTTAATCTTCCCTGCGGAAAGTTATACGTTCTGATACGTTCGCTTCTGTCTCCTGTACCGACCTGCGAACGTCTTAAATCCGTAATTTCTTTCATTTGTTTTTGAACTTCCATATCGTAAAGTTTTGCCTTTAAAATTTGGAGAGCTCTTTCTTTGTTTTGAAGCTGTGAACGTTCTTCCGTACAGAAAATCATAATTCCGGTAGGTTTGTGAAAAACTCTCGCAGCGGTTTCAACTTTGTTTACGTTTTGCCCGCCGGCACCGCCTGAACGTGCTGTTGTAATTTCTACATCATTCATATTAAGTTCAACTTCAACATCATCAACCTCCGGCATTACTGCAACTGTAGCTGTTGACGTGTGAACTCTGCCTTGAGATTCTGTTGCCGGAACTCTCTGGACTCTGTGAACACCGGATTCGTACTTGAGACGTGAATAAATACTATCACCCTTCATAGAAATAATAACTTCACTGACTCCGCCGGCTTCACAGTCTGTTTTGCTTAAAATCTGAGTTTGCCAGCCGTTTTTATCCGCATAGCGCATATACATTCTCATCAAATCGCCCGCAAAAATATTTGCTTCATCACCGCCGGCTCCGCCTCTGATTTCCAGCATAATATCCTTATCATCCATTGGATCTCGCGGAAGAAGAAGAACTTTCATACGTTCTTCATACTCAGCGATCTTCTTTTCATTTTCTTCCATATCATTTTTTAAAAACTGCCGCATTTCGTCGTCTTTTTCTTCGTGAATCATTTGTTTTGCTTCTTCGATTGCATCAGAAGCCTTTTTCCACGCATAATAAAGTTCGACAGTTTCTTCCATTGATTTTCTTTGTTTTGATAAGTCTCTAAATTTATTATAATCTGCTATTACATTCGGATCAGACAGAGTTTCACCCAACTCAACGTACTTTTTCTCTATCTGAACGATTTTATCTAACATATCTTTCATAGATTTCCCCTTTAATATATCTCAAGCATAACAAAAAAAGCGATAAAGTAAATATATACGAAGAGCAGTAGAAAAAACACCGTTTTATCCTGAAAAATTATCGTGACAATTTGTCAGCACATTCATCATTTTTATTTTAAGTTTTGTTACCAGATATTATCCAACTTGATTATTTAAATTAAGTATATTATTATACGTATTAAAAATAATATTGAGGGTATAGTTTTTATGAAAAAAGCTTTAATGATTGTATCGGTTTTGTTTGTAGCGGTTATTTCCACTGCATGCATTAATAATATGGCTGTGCAAGAGCTTAACAATAAAGCCGCTGAATATATGCAAAAAGGCGATTACGAATCTGCAATGGACAGGCTGCAAGCAAGTCTTGATTTAGATTCTACTATGTACGAAACATATTATAATCTTGGAGTTGCAGCAATTAACGCTCAAAAGTATGATAAAGCTATTGAAGCACTTGAAGGCGGTATAAAAATAAAACCAGATTTTGCGGACTTCTACTATTCTATAGGAATTGCCCAATCAGAAAAAGCAAATGAAATTGCTAATAAAGCAGAAGAAAAATTAAACGAAGATATTGCGACTGCTGAAAATGTAAATGAAAGAAATGTCTTAATAGAAACTGAAAAAAGATCCGAAGCAGTAGAAGCAAAAGCACAAGCTATTGAAATCAAAAAACTTGCAATAACAAATCTAAGAAAATACCTAGAGATGAGACCGGATGCTGCTGATAAAGAAACTATCAAAGCTTTAATAGAAGAGTCCGAAACCTTTGTAAAAGGGGATGGGCTTCTTTCTTCAGGACAGGAATAAATGTTTACTTCACCTTCACAAATTTTATGTACTGTTTTTGGGCTTAATATTTATTATTATGGCGTAATTATGGCACTTGCAATTGCAGCCGGCACTCTTGTTTCTGATTGGGTTGGAACAAAGTTTTTCGAACTTAAACAAGAAACTATAATAGATTTAGCACCATATTTGATAATTTCGGGTATTGTTGGAGCAAGGCTGTATTATTGTATATTGTGTTATGATTTTTACCTTAGATTCCCCACAGAAATTATTGCAATCAGACATGGCGGAATATCAATACATGGCGCAATTATTGGCGGACTTATAGGCTTGTGGATATATGCAAAAAAACACAAAATCAGTCCTGCAAAGCTTTGTGATGTCTCTGCAATAGGACTTTCACTAGCACAGGCAATCGGAAGATGGGGAAATTTCTTTAACTCAGAAGCTTATGGAAAGCCGACTGATTTACCCTGGAAATTATATATAGCTCCACAGTATAGACCTATACCATATCAGGATTATCAATATTTTCATCCGACATTTTTATATGAAAGTATTTTAGATATTTTAATTTTTATCATACTATTAATACTTGCAAAAACTGGCAAATTAAAGCAAAACGGAAATATTGCATTAATATACCTAATTTTGTATTCAATAGTACGTATTATTGTTGAAACAATTCGTCTTGACAGCGTCAAGTATATTCTCGGTATGCCAGTTGCAATATTTGTATCTATAGGTATAATTATCATATCAGTTCTTATATTTTTAATTACAAAATTCAGGAGAGGTTAGCATGAAAAAAGTTTTAACAGTTTTAGCATTATCAGGATTAATGATGTCATTACAGGTTTTTGCAGCAGAAGAACAAAAAACACCGCAACCACAAAAAATTGCAGTTGTAGATATTCAGAAAGTTGTCGCAGCATCTTCTCAGGTAAAAGCTCTCAAATCCTCACAAGAAGCTAAAAATAAAGAGATTGCAGCATTTATAAAGAAAGCTCAGGAAGATGTAAATAAACAGACTGATGCAAAGAAAAAACAATCACTTGCAGAGTCTTATGAAAAACAGCTTAAACAAAAGAGAGAAGCTAATTTAAAAGAATATACCACCAAATTAAAAGCTGCTGATGCTAATATAACAGAACAAATTGGAGTAAAAGCTGTTTCAATGGGCTACACAATGGTATTACCTAAGTCATCAGTTGTATACGGCGGTGATGATATTACAGATGCAATATTAAAATCTATTAAATAACCAAAATGAAAGCTGTATTATTTTATGGACCGCAGGATATAAGATATGAAGAAACAAGAATCAAACCTTTATCAAAAGGGGAGATTCTTGTTAAAATTCAAGCAGCATTAACCTGTGGAACGGATGTAAAAACATATAGAAGAGGGCATCCTGTTCTCATAAAAAATATTCCCTCAGGCTTCGGACATGAGTTTTCTGGAATTGTAGAAAAAGTTGCAGATGATGTAAGGACAATAAAAACGGGGGATCGGGTTGTATGCGCCAATTCCGCACCTTGCGGTGAATGCTTTTACTGCAAAAAAGGCGAATATAATCTTTGTGAGAATCTTAACTTACTAAATGGTGCTTATGCCGAATATATTGTCGTTCCTGAAAGAATTGTAAAAAAAAATACATTAATACTTCCGCCCAGCATGCCGTTTGAAAAAGCCGCGTTTTCTGAACCGCTTGCAAATGTAGTCCATGGTGTTGAAAGAACAGGAATTAATCCGGGAGATAGTGTTGGGATAATTGGTATAGGACCTATAGGGCTTATGTTTGCAAGGCTTTGTAAACTAAAGGGTGCAAGAGTAATTGTTGCTGGCAGAAATCCGATAAAGTTGAAACTTGCAGAAGAATTTGCTCACGTTGATGAAATTGTTGATTTAAAAAAATATTCTAATCCGGAAAGGATTTTTAAAGATTTTTCTACTGAGAAAAAAGGGCTTGATGTTGCAATTGAATGTGTTGGTATGCCGGAAATTTGGGAACTTGTATTTTCTACCGTGCGCCCAGGCGGCACTGTTCATTTCTTCGGAGGTTGTAAAACCGGTTCCAAAGTTTGTTTTGATACAACTAAAATGCACTATGGCGATATAAAGTTAATGAGTGTTTTCCACCATACACCAAAGTATTTCAGGCAAGCTCTTGATTTAATCTCAACAGGAGACATTGAAGTTGAAAAACTTATAACTGCAGAACTTCCTCTGGATAAAGTAGAATACGCCATGGAACAGCATATTGCAGGTAATGCAATTAAATTTTTAATCAGACCTTAATCTATTTTTTTTATTCTTAACTTAACAATGCGTGTTGAATCCGTTTCAATTACACGATATGAAAAATAGTTATCCTCAACAGTGTCATTATTTTTTGCTATTTTTCCGAATTTTTTGAGAAAGTATCCGCCAATAGTTGTAACATCTTCATCACTAATTGCAACATTGAAGAAGTCACAGAATTCATCCACCCTCATTTTTCCACAGACTTCAAAACTACCGTCGCTCATTTTTTTTACATCAGACTCTTCTTCATCATCAAATTCATCATGAACTTCACCTAAGATTTCTTCCATTACATCTTCATGAGTTACTAGTCCACTGGTTCCGCCAAACTCATCAATAACAATCGCAATCTGCGACCTTTGTCTTTTAAATTCATACGCTACTTTATCAATAGTCATTGTCTCAGGCACAAACAGTATATCTCTTATAAGTGAAATTAATTTAAAATCTTCGTTTTTTACTATCAGCGGATAAATATCTTTTATATGTATAAATCCTACAATATGATCTAAATCTCCTTCATACACAGGATATCTGGTATATTGATTTTCTATAATTACTCTATTTAACTCTTCAACAGAAATCTCAAACGGGAGACAAACCATATCCGTTCTTGGAACCATAACCTGGGCAGCTGTAAGATCAGAAAACTTAAATACATTTTGCAGTATTTCCGCTTCTTTTTCATTTAAAACACC
>CAZXQM010000020.1:17955-24340 GCA_964643455.1 uncultured Vampirovibrio sp.
CAGAAAACTTAAATACATTTTGCAGTATTTCCGCTTCTTTTTCATTTAAAACACCGCCCTTGTAACTTGCATCGATAAGCATATTAAGTTCCTCTGATGTATGCACCATATGATGTGACAAAGCAGGCTTAATTCTGCACATACGAAGGAGAAAATTTCCAAGCCCATTCAACATAAATATCATTGGCGCAAAAAGTTTTGTCACAACAAACATCGGTTTTGCAACCCAAAGTGCTGTTTGTTCCGGAAACTGAAGTGCAATAGATTTTGGCATCAATTCACCAATTACTACATGCAAAATCGTTATCAGGGCAAAAGCTATTGACGCTGAAATTGTGTGAACCGCAACGAAATCCCACCTATCAGGAAGAAATTCAAATATCGGAAAAATTGCTGTCGCAATAGCAGCCTCACCAACCCAGCCGATTCCCAAACTTGCAATTGTAATACCCAGCTGAACTGCCGCTATATAACGATCAATATTTTTAACAGCATCAAGTGCCAGTTTTGCGTTAAAATTTCCTTCAGTGGCAAGTTGTTGTACTCTAGTTTTTCTCACTCCTACAAGGGCAAACTCCGCAGCAACAAAAAAACCATTAAAAAACAGCAGTACTGCAATAATTAATAAATCTATTATAAGCATTGTCTTATAATAATATAAATAATATAAAAAAGCAAAATTGTTCTTTAAAAATTGAACTTCATTTTAAAACGAAACTGTTTTAGCAGCACATATATTATCTATTGTATTAGGAATTTTGAACCCGAATATATTTCTTTCGTCCTTAAAACTTTTGACAAAAATTATACCACCATGAGCATCTACTATCTTTTTGGATGTATACAAACCCAGCCCAATTCCCAACTCTTTGTGCGCATCCGCAAAGGAAACATATTGAGCAAATATTGCTTCCTGTTTTTCAGGAGGAATATAAGGACTACTATTTTCAAACAGAAAACATGTATAATCAGATTCATTATATATTTTCACACGGATAGCAGAATTTTTATAAGCATACTTAATTCCATTTGACATAAGATTCATAATTACACGTTTAACCTGAACTTTATCACCATATACAAAAGGTTTTTTGCATTCAAATTCCGTTTTTATATTTACCCCTTTGTCTTTTGCAAGATAAATCATTTCACTAATGCAGTCTGATGCTAAATCAGTAAGTAAAACCTCCTCATAATTAAGAGTAACAACACCTCTTTCGTTTCTGTATGTTGCAAGTAAAGAACTTAGCATAGCTTTCATATATCTGCATGAATCCAGAAGCATTTCCAAAATATCTTTCTGTTCCTCTGGAATTTTTCCAAATTCTCCTTTTAACAGAAGTTCTACTGCTCTTATTTGTGCAAGCGTCGGATTCTTCAAGTCGTGCCCTAAAGAAGCAACAAACGTTTCTCTTTGCGCCTGTAAGAGCTTCTCAGCATCAATGTTATTTATCATCACAAGAGTTCCTAAAGCATATCCATCATACGTATTAATAGGAGCTTTATAAATCTTATACCAATGCGCCCTGCCATTAGTATCATGGATTTCTCTTTCGTATGAAATATGTTTATTATTTTCGGTTACAAACTTATCTTCATTCAAATTTTTAGTCTTTAAGTCTGAAACATCCAATTGAATCTGACAACAACTATCATATCCGCTATTGAAAAACTCTTTTGAATGCTTTGTACCCGTAATATATTTTCCATCTAAATCTTTCATATAAATTAATTTTGGGACATTTTCCAGAAGAGCATTCAACTGATATTTGTTCACAAAGAATCTTTCTTTTAATTCTTCCTGTGTAGTTATATCTTTTGACGTATACATAATATACTCTATGTCGTGTCTACCAGAAATCGGAGTTGCTGTAACCGATAAAATTCGATTCTTTAATGGTGTTCTTAAGTCAAATGTTTTTTCACAGCCTGTCCGTAAGATTTGATTATCAATTTCGACAGTTTCTTTTCCTGACACCTCATTATTTTTACTAAAGTATTTATAATATATACTATTCGCCCGCACAATTTGCAAATTTTTATTCTTAAGCCAAACCGCATCAGGGTAATTTCTAAAAAAATTATCCATAAATAATATAAAATCTGCGCTATTTACGGGCAGATCATTAACTTTCTTCATATCACCTCAAAAGATGTATTTTATACACTTTATGCATATTGTATAATACTTTTTTATAACATAATATTAACCGCATGTCCTATTTTAGTTTTTAAAAATTTTTATATAAACAGGGTTGTAAGTCAGTACTGGCTTATTTTTACATAGTTCATTATATTTCAATTCGAATCTTGACATGTCAGATTTTGTCCACCTGATTTCATCAACAGCATTTGCACCGGTAAGTTTAATGTGTTTAATAACATCCACTGGTGTTTTAAAACCGAGTGTATAAATTTCTTCTTCTATTATATATGAATAATCTTTTAACAACTTTTTGTACATATCCGTATGATGATAGACAAGTGTTTTTCCAAGAATCTGATTGATTTCCTGAAAATTACGAACTCCAAAAGTTGAAAACAGTAAAATACCATCATTATTTAATTTGGTCATAAGAAGCTTAACAAATTCTTTAAAATCCTCTATCCATTGAAAAACTGCATTTGATAGTATCAAATCATATTTTGTACTATCAGCTTTTAAAAAATCCTCTATGTCAGAATGGACAAACTCAATTTGAGGAGAAATTTTTTGAATATAATTTTTACAATTATAAACAATATCATTAGCGATATATTTAGAAAATTCAAGATTTTTGAACGCAAGCTCAGTGAGCATTCCGGTACCGCAACCGATTTCCAGCACTGTCTCAAAATGCCTATTATCAACAAAACGCATTAAATATTCAGCCATTCTTTTTTGGACTTTTGCATTTGCATTATACGTATCCAGATTTTTGGCAAATCTTTTTTTTATAAGTTCTTTATTCATAAAAGCTCTTCCCATTTTTTAAATAATAAAAACGGGCAGTGTCCACCTTTTATATCAGGTTCCTTTCCCCAAAATGCCATTTGATTTTTTGTAGGAATAATTCTATCATTATCACTTATAATAATTCTTGAATATTTAAAATTTTTATTTGCTTTGTATTTTTCTAGTGCTGCAAGTTCACTTTTTTGATTTTCAAAACTTCTGTGAATTTCCGGAAGTTCAACTTCAGATTCAAACATGTTCTTGATAAATTTTTTCGCCCCATTTGGACAAAACCCTTTAAGAGTTAATTCATATATTCTCTCAGGAATACCATATAAATTATTTATGGGGGTCAAAGTTCCATTTATTGCAGTAGAGGAAGCATAATCGATATTAAATAGTGTAGCAGTCATAACTCCCATAGACCATGCGATAAGACAGCGTTTATCGTATTTCTCAATAACTGAAAAATCAAAATCAGTTTCAAGCGTATTGTAATCATAAAACATAATTACATCGTAATTTAACGGTTCAAGATGTTTTACGACACTTTCATCCATTCCCCAGCCGTTAAAAAATACAATAACTTCTCTGTTTTGTTTTTTATTGAGCCACTTATATTCCATATGTTTATTTTAGCATAGAATTAATTGAAAATTAAATGAAAATCATTAAATTAAATGATGAAACCATATAAATAGAAGTATATAATATATTGGGATGAATTGTATTTAACAAAAAGGATTATAAATGCCAATAGAAGGTTTTGATTATAAAGCGTTTGCAGCGTCTATGAGCGAGCAGGCAAAAGAGCTTGTACCAAAGGACTTGAAAGATCAAGAAAAAGAATATATTGTAAAAACTCTTGGAAATTTTACCCTGTTAGCAGGCGAAGCTCTGTATAATGATACTCAACTGAAATTAACAAGTGAACAAGCTATATTTATAACACAAGTCATTGCCGAATGGTCTTTCCATAAATCAATTGACCTTATTCATTCAGGGATTTTGCCGCAGTACTGGAATAGTATAATGCAAAATATTGCTTATACTATTTTTGAGATTGCAAAACAGGCTGTTATCAGAAACCTTCCTCAAGACCAACTTCTTCAAGCTGTAGAACATCATGTTATAAAAGTTTATAACAAAAGTATAGAAGAGCTTCAAAAAAAAGGCATTATAGACGAGGAAATTAAAAACAGAGCAGAAAGCCAGTCTAATATTGATGCTATGGCAAGACAGGCGCAAGAAGAACAGCAGCGTCAGAAAATGGCAGCAGCAGAAGAATCAGAAAGAAATCTAAAAGAGGCTGAAAAACGCAGGGAAGAAAAGCGGAACAAGAGAATACAAGAAAAAGCCCTCGCTGAAATGACGCAAGGTATAAGCAATAAACAAATGAAATTAATGTCACTGGCGCTTGTGCTTAAAATTCTTTCTCAGGATAAAGTCACAACAATACTTAATAAATTTGATTCAAACGATTCGCTTGCAATTTCCAAGTATATGAATATGGCGGATTTGGAATCCCATCTGGATGGAGATTTAATTGCTGACTGCCTGAAAGAAATAAAAGAATATCTGCCAGTTAAGAGGAAACTTACAAAAGAAAATGTTCTCGGAGACTTACTAAGGATTTACAGAACAACCCCTAGAGAAAAGGTTGAGAGGATTATCAAAAATGAACGACCTCTTGTTAAGAGATTTATTCTGCAATCTTATGATGGAGAATATTCAGACTTACCGCTGAGGGTTGCAGGTATTGTTGCACAATACATTGAAGAGAGTGTATAATAAAAACAAATGATAATTAAGAAAAATAATCAAAAATTCAAGGAGGTAAGGAGAAAAAATTTGGAGCCGGCTAACACAGGAGAAATGCCGGCAGAATCATATACCTCTACAGAGGAAAAACTTCCGTCGCAACAAGAAGAGGAAACTCCTATTGCTATTGATAATACTCCAAAAGAACCTGAAATTGACCTTTTTGATATTGAAAATATAGACTTCAATCAGCGACAAGAAAGGAGACGGGGTTCACGAAGAAGAGGTTACAGAAGAATTGATGACAGAAATCTTGTTTCCCGTGCTCAGGAAGAAGCCGAAACAATAAAAAAATCAGCTTTTGAAGAAGGATATAGAAAAGGACTTGAACAGGCGGAAGAAGATATTGCTGCATTCAGAAAAGAATTTACATCTTTTATGGATGCAACAACAGATGTTTTTGAGTATATAGCACCTGATATTTTGGAAATAAGTGTTAATATAGCAAAAAAAATTATAAAAAAAGAAGTTGAAACTGATCCGCAGGTTTTAATTAATACAATTGTGGATGTTCTTAAAACTTTAGCTAAAAATGAACCCAAAATAACTATTAGAGTCAGACCTAAAGCTGTTCAGTTTATAAAAGATACTCTTCCGAATATAACCTACCAGTACGGTATCGAAGCAAAAATTAATATTATAGCAGACCCTTCTATTGAAGAGGGAGGGTGTGTGTTACAAACCAATAATGGTATTGTGGATGCCTCAATTGACACACAGGTCGAAATCATTAAAAAAGCCTTAGAGAGCTAGCGAGACATAAACAGTAAAGAAAGGAATTAATGGCAGCAGAAAGCGGAAATAAACCCATAAGTGAAATATTTTTAGCATTATTCGTAATGACGTTAATTTTAATCCTCATTATTGAGATGCCAAATTGGGTTATCAATTTTTCCATAAGCTTGAATATAACACTGGGAATTGTCCTGCTGATGATATCTCTTTATGTCCAAAAACCACTGGAACTTGCGGCATTTCCGTCTATTATTCTTCTGGGAACAATGTTTCGCCTGGTTCTTTCTATTGCATCAACACGTCTTATTTTAGCAAAAGGAGATGCAGGAGAAGTAATCCACGCGTTTGGAACTTTCGTAACCGGCGGTAATATGATTGTAGGCGGTGTAATTTTCCTTATTATTACGGTTGTTCAATTCATGGTAATTACAAAAGGTGCGGAACGTATTGCAGAAGTTGCAGCTCGTTTCGCATTGGACGCTATGCCAGGTAAACAAATGACCATTGACGCCGATTTTAATGCAGGATTGATATCTCCGGAAGAAGCAGTCAAAAGACGTGAAGACTTGCAAAGAGAATCAAGCCTTTTCGGTTCTATGGATGGTTCTATGAAGTTTGTAAAAGGTGATACCATGGCAGGTATCATTATTGTAATAATTAATATTGTAGGCGGGTTGATTATCGGCTGCTTAGTAAACCAAATGCCTATCGCAGACGCTGTAACAAAATACACCGTATTAACTATAGGAGATGGTCTTGCATCCCAGCTTCCATCTCTTTTAATGTCAGTTGCTGCCGGTATTGTTATGACACGCGCCTCTGCCGGCAATAATTCTCTCGGCGGCGATTTGACAAATCAAATAATGTCAAAACCATATTCACTATTCTTTGCGG
>CAZXQM010000020.1:24440-25951 GCA_964643455.1 uncultured Vampirovibrio sp.
GGCGGCGATTTGACAAATCAAATAATGTCAAAACCATATTCACTATTCTTTGCGGCATTATTTCTGGGATTAATTACTATTACCTGCCCTATAACAGGCTTACCTTTTTTACCATTTCTCTTATTTACAATAATTCTTGCTGTCGCAGGCTTCTCAGTATTAGTTAACGCAGACGTTCAATCACAATTAGGTCAATTAGAAAGTGTTCGTCAAAACATGCAAGATTTGGTTAACCCTAATAAGATGTATGAAAGACTCGGTGTTGACGTATTAAGCTTGCAGGTTGGCGCCGGCTTGCTCGTAATAGCAGACCCTGACCAGGAAGGTCAACTACTTGCCAAAATTGCAGCTCTTCGTCAAAGAGTTACAGACGAATTAGGTTATATATTACCTAATATTCGTATTATGGACTCATCCGCGCTGGAAGCAAACGAATATGTAATTTCTATACGTAACAATGTAGTAGCTACCGGATTTGTTTATCCTGGCAAATATATGGTAATTGCAGACCAGTGGGATTCTGTTAAGAAAACTATTCCAGAAGATGCTATTGTCGGTGTAGACCCTACATACCAAACACAAGCCTATTGGATTTCCGCTGAAGATGCAAAAACAACCAAAAGCGTTACCGCAGTTGATGCGACAGATGTTCTTGTCACACACCTGCAGGAATGTGTAAGAAAGCATGTAGATGAAGTTATGACCAAAACAGATGTTCTTAAACTTATGGAACTTGTTCGTTCACAAGATCCTACTCTTGTTAATGACCTTGTTCCGGCAATTATTTCTACATCTGATCTTAGAAAGATTTTTGTTAACCTTATCAGAGAAAAAGTTTCAATCAAAGATATTATATTTGTATTTGAACGACTTTGCGATTATGCAAGATTTTCTAAGGAGCCTGATATCCTCTCCGAACGTTTAAGAGCAGCACTCGGACGTCAAATCTGCCTGAATAACGTGGATAAAGATCATGTCCTTTATGCTCTGACATTATCTCCTGAATGGGAAAAAACTCTTGATGACAGCTGTCAGAGAACAGAATTAGGTACAATGTTCCTATTAAACCCTATGCAGGTACAAGATTTAATTGAGTCTACCGCAATGACTCTTATGCGTGCACACCAATCAATAGGACAACAACCTGTAATCCTTTGTTCTCCAAGAATAAGACTACCTCTCTATCAGCTGCTAGAAAGACATATTCCGACTATCGTTGTAATTTCATACTCTGAATTAATAACAGATATTAAGGTCGAGGCTGTTGATACAATTGGTGATACATCCGGTTATTAACAAAAATCCTTAACATAACTTAACAAAGAAGGACAAAAAAGCAATTTTTTAAACAGTAAATACTTTATATATACATAAGAGATATTTAAGAGAGAGAAATTCAAAAATCCGTAAAGAAATGCTCTTTTACGGATTAGTGATTCTATCTTTAAAATGTACAACAGTATTACAAAAGATTATATAGGAGTATTTATTATGGCAATTGGAGCAAGAGA
>CAZXQM010000021.1:0-22978 GCA_964643455.1 uncultured Vampirovibrio sp.
GAATTAATCTCTTCCATCAATTTATCAAAACCGGACTGCTTAATATCTGGAACGGGCTTGTTCTGAGATATACATTCTTTTTCATAATTCTTGTAATAATGATATAAACTCAATAAGTCATCATCACTCAAATTCTTGCAATTTGTTACTAGTGATGAAAACTCATCTATCCCTTTTATTCGATTAAACGCAACTCCAACACTCTTCATCCCCCCGCCAATTATCGGAGACATTATTGCGCCGCCGACAAAACCCGCCACACCGGCTTCTAAAACTTCTTCTGCACTACCACCGTCATATGCTGTCCTGAAGGCATTATCTACCGCACCACCTACTGCGCCATCAGATGCCATCTCTGCACTTAAAGCAGCTCCGCGTTTCAACATATTACCGCCTATATACTCATACCCCGTAGGATTCAACAAAGCGGTCTCTACACTCTGTTTTAGTCCGCTCTTTGCCGTCTGTTGCACAACATTTTTTCCCGTATGTTTTATTGCCTGAATTCCTAGTTTTGTCGCAACGGTCTTGCCTACTGCACCACCCATACCACCAGTCACTGGCGCTATTACTCCTGAAAATCCGCCAGTCACAACATCATGGCTTGCTTCTTCTAATGTATACTCCCTGCCGCCTACTGCAGCATCAGCTGCCTTTAAGCCAGTCTTTATCGCTGCACCGCTCGCAGTCGCGGCTGCTAAGCCTACAGCTATTGAGGCGCCGCCGGTAAACGGTACCGCGGCTACTGATACTGTATATATGCCAACAGCAGCTATTCCTGATAATAGATCGGCTCCTACATCCACTGCCATTTCCTGACCCTCATTATAGCATTGTAAAGCTGTTTCAGATTTTAGCTTTATTTCTCCTTTAATAAATTTTTCCAAATTCTCCGGGGTATAATCAAAACCAGTTAATTCTTTGAAGAGTTCCGGACGTTTCTTTTCATTATTATTAAACTGTGCCAAAAGCTTCTTTTCAACTTCTTGTTGCTCTCTTACTTTATCTGAACTATCGCCGATTCCGGTTAAATTCTTAAAACCGCTCCACATTGAACCCAGAAATCCATTCGTAGACTCTGAATTCTTTAAGTTCTCCGTTACATGGTTAATCCTATTTTCTATTGTTTTATTTAAATCATAGCTTTTCCCGTCTGGCAAGTTTACTATAATCGAGTTTCCCTGTTTTGAATTCGGCTGCTTCAAAGAAAGAGAATCGCCTGATTCCGGCATGTCTTCAAGACCAAATACCGATATTCTTTCTGACTCAGACAAACTCAATATCCCATTTTCTGCCATGACAGATATTATCTGCTCATCTGTTAATTCTTGCACTTCCGGATGCGAAGATTTATATGATTCTATTTGCTTTATTATATTTACCTTGTCTGACATCTGTTTTTCTTTACCTTCTGTTTTCATTTACGGCAAGTTTTTGATGAAACTTTAGAGGTTTTTTTATAATTTTTACAATTCTTTACAGAAATTTTTGCAAAAAAAATACCGCTTTTACAAAAGCGGTATTTTCCTATTATAACTGTTTAAAATCACCTATTAAATTTTATTATATGGTTTTAAATTATATTTCTCTTGTATTTCATTTAAAACTTCAACAGATAATATTTTATGAATAAATGCGATAGTAACGGCATGGGTACGATCACGTGCTTGAAGTTTTCTAAATATTGTTTCAAAAGTTTTCTTTGCTGTAGAACGAGTAACCGTAAGAATTTCTGCTATCAAAGTATTTTTATAGCCTAGTGCTGCAAGAGATAAATATTCTATCTCTCTGTTTGTTAACAAACACTTAGAAATAACTTTGTTAAATTGTGAACTCTCGTTTACAACAGCATTCTTAAATTTCATAAAAATATCATATTAACCAGATAACAATCCTGATAGTAGGCAAATGCCTAGTTTTTTATTTTTTATAGCAAATAACCCACCACTTTATACATAAAAATTTAAACCTTCATATAAATAAAATATCAAATGTAACAATAAGTTTTACATTCTTTACATTATGTCAATTATTAGAGACTAAAATACTTTATCTTTATATAGAAGAATAAGGATTAGTGTGCTTGAAAATCTGTAATAATACAAATCATGATATTCCTGCTAGAAATAAAACTCATCAACAGCCTGTTTTTGGTGCAGGCATGACTAATTTGCTTAATTTAAGCGGCAATACAATGCAATGGATAGAAGACCAAGGTTTTTTAGCTTCGTTTCTTATACAGGACTTTGGCGGAATGACAGTTCCAAGAACAGCAGCAGGTTTTTTAAGGGATAAAGAACATACAGGACATTACAATATTCAGGAAGGTAAAGAAGTTTTCGGCAGAGAAGCTCTTACAGGACCCTGTATGATGGCAGTAGCACCGCTTGCAATGCTTCTTGCTGCAAAATTTGGACGTTCTACAAGTGTCAATACTCAATTAATTAAAAGATTTGGAAACAGCTTAAAAGAAATAATTACAAATCCTGATTTTGATAAAAAACTGCTCAACAACCCACAAAAATTCAAACAAGTATTTTATAAAAACAATATTGAAAAAATTCTTGAAAACACTTTAGGAAAAGAAAATACCACTAAAGAATCTGTTGAATATATTCTAAAACAGGTCAATAATATTGAAAACTGTCCTGGAATAAAAGGTTACAAAGCTAAAACAAAATATAAAAAAGCCTGTTATAAAGACATTGTTGAACACATAAACAATATAAAATATACAACAGGCGACAATCTTGAAATGCTTCAAAAAATAAAATTCGGCTCCGACAAGTATGACAGCAAAAAAGTTTTCGCAACAAAAGATACTATTGATGCGATGATTAAATATACTGATGATGCTATCACAGCTAACAAACACCTTAACAAGCTTGATGAAATACAAGCTGAAAGTATAAAAAATAAGTCACTTGCAAAAAGATTTATTACAACAGTTTCCACAATGGCTGCTACATTGGGTGTATTGTCTGTTTTGCCAAAGATTTACGCAAGAAGTGATACTGCACCGGGAGCCAGAAAACAAGAAAATCAAAAAGATAAAGATTATAGTTTGGTATTTGAAGGCAAACCGCCTAAAAAGAGCCTTTTAGAACGTATCGGAAAGGAAATAAATAAAAATAATAACGATTTTGTCTCTTCCGAACTTGAATACAACGGGCATAACTTTACAAACACTCTCATGGCAGGTCTATCCGTTTTTGGGCTAATCTTTCCACGTAGCATGAGAGCTTACAGCCGTGCTCAAGTTGATGAAAACGGTAAAAAGGATTTAACTGAACTCTGGGAAATAGGTCTTAGAGATTTAACTTCAAGCCTTGCAGTTGTATTTGCTGTACCTATGCTTACAAGAGCCTGTGTGACGTCGTATGAAAAAAATTCCGGATTTGTACTTATGCACAAAGACAGAAGTAATAAGTCAAAAATTAAAGCCTCACTAGACTTAATTAACCCTTACAGCAAAGCTCATGTACTTACTAATTCAGAAATAAATGCTTTATATAATAATATAGATTCAAAAGAAAAAATGCTCAATTTCTGTAAGTACATCGACAAAAATAACGGCGACTTGCAAAAAATACTTGCGAAATCAGAGCATGCCGAAGCTGTATTTAATAACTCAACAATTAAACTTGAATCTTTAAAAGGGTTTAATAAAGCTGATAAAAATAAAAAAATAATCTCTATCATAGAAAAACTTAACAATAATCCGGATGAGTTAATTAAAAAACTTATGAAAAGTACAGGTAAAGTTAAAAGCAATAAAATTACAACATTTGCAAGAGGTTTAACTTCCGTCCCGGGATTAATTACGACATTCTTTATTTCACCTTACCTGCTCGGATGGTTTATACCACGCTTAACATACGCTAATACCAGAAGAATACATGAAAAACAGGACCGAGAAAGAGAAGAAAAGAATCTCGCAAAATTAAGTACAAATGCTTAATTACAAGTACATTGCTAAAACATTTTTAACATAATTCTGAGTTTCTTTGTAAGGCGGAACTCCATCATACTTATCAACAGCCCCAGGTCCAGCATTATATGCTGCAAGTGCAAGAATTATGTTTCCATTATATTTATTCAGCATTGACTTTAAATATTTTACCCCGCCCTCCACATTTTGTTCAGGATCTAACGCATTTGTAACCCCAAGACTTTTAGCAGTTGACGGCATTAACTGCATTAAACCAAGAGCACCCGCTTTTGATTTAGCATTAGGATTATAACCTGATTCCTGTTTTATTAGAGCATTAACTAATTTTTCATCCACACCATGCTTTTTTGAAACTTTTGATATTAAATTTTGAATCTGTTCTTTTGTTGTGATTTTTTCTGAAGAACTAGCTACCTGTGAACTATAAATACTTGCATTAACGCGTGTAGAAGGCTTTGTCAACAACTCCCCGAATTTTACACCTGCTGTATTTTTAAGAACATTGTCAAATGACTGAATCTGTGCTTGTTGAACCTCTGCAGGAGTTTGTTTCTCAACAGGTGTCCATTGTGAATTCAAGGTATTTATTTGATTATTCATTTGAATAGCACGCTGCATTGCACTGGATTTGCCTGAATTTGACAATAAATTTTGTATCATAGATGAAAACATGTTAATTTAATCCTTTCACTCATAATGAACGAACATATTTAATAAAACTTTAGTTATTTTTCTTACATATCCACTATTTGATTTAATAAAATACAACAAAAAGTCAAATCCACTATATGGAGCATGTTAAAATATAGATTTTTTTTTTATAGTATGGTATTATTAACAATAGTATGGGAGAGTGTTAGGTGAATACTGATAATTTTACAATAGATAGTTCTGATATAGAGATAGCTCAGGATATATGCAAAATCATTACAAATGTTGATATAAGAAATAGGGCAGTTGCCAATGCTGTTGCCGGCAGGGTTGCTGCGAAATATTTTGATCCGGAAGTATACAGTATTGATATCGATTCAGGGTTGCACAACATTGCTGTTGTTTTGCAAGACATAAATATTTCAGATATATACATTAATGATGCTTATGTTGATGTTCGTGTATTTTTTAGTGATGAGGAAATTGCAATTCCGGCTGAACACGTAAACAATAAATTGCTTCCGGCTGCATACATGTTCTTGAAACTATCCCCTGATTTAGCAGGAGCATTAGTGGTTGGGTTCAAAAATCCTGAAAACATAGATAAGGGTAAATTGGTAAGTGGATATTACATGCTGAGTGAATCAGATTTGGAATCTTTCTATGATATAGAACCTCTATTGTCATCATATAATACAGAGCCAGTAGAGATTGACGATAGAGATATATTTGCTTATTTTGACAATACTCTGGATGATAAAAATGCTTTTTATAGTGCCTTGTTGAAATCGAAAGAAGGACGGCAGAAATTTGCAAAGGCTGCTAAGGCACAAAACGTGTTTAAATATATTTCGATTAATCTTGAGGAACAGCCTTCTGACATAACTAATACAACAGAGCAGGAACTAAGTTTTGTTAATGACCTTGAGCTTGAACTTGAATCTGAACAACAAGGTTTAATGTTACAAGAAACAACAAATACAGAAGAGGCTACAGAAAAAAATATTAGTTTAGTGGATGAAAGTACTTTAGGTTTAAGTAATAATACAGAGGAACTTATTACTAATGATGAGCCAGATTTCCAATTTGAGAACTCTTCCGGAAGTATTCATGAAGAAATTTCAGAAATCACTGTAGAAGGTAATGAAACAACTGTTGTAGAACTTACCGAAGAAGATTTAGAAGTTGATTTAGGACAGGAAAGAAATACAGAGGAAGATGTTTCAAACAGCAATTTTAGCAGTTCTGAAGATTTAGTTACTGATAATTTAGATAATAAATCTGATGAATATAACTACACAACAGTAGCATCTTCAAATATAGATAATTCAACTGTTCTGGATGAATTATCTAAAGAATCTGAAAACACTATACCAGTAAATCAATCTAATAATAACTCAAATGAGCAAATAGAAACTTTATTTCACAGTAATGGTGATGCCGTATCAGAAGAAACTGAAGATGAAATATCTCCCAAGACACAATCTCACCAAGGCAGTATCATAAAGTCTTTGCTTATATTAACTTTACTTATAGTTGCAGGTGCAGCAGGATATATGGGGTATACTAAAATTTTATCATCTCCACCGGCAGAAGACAGTATCAAATCAATTACGCCAGAAGCAAATCCGCAAGTGGGAAATAAGCAAATTTCCGATAAGAAAGAAGCTGCCCTCAAAGAAGAGGCAATGCCAATCGAAACTGTTACAACTTCTGTAGTTCCAGAGGTTACAAATGAGGCAGTCTCGACATCCATACCAGTAATAGAACAAAATTTAGATGCCTCTATACTTGTTTCTAATTTAAAAGTAGATTGGGAAGTTCCTGCTGGTTATGCCTCTAATACTTCTGCAAAAAGATACTTAGTAAAGCTTGGTAAAATTATTCAACTACAACTTAAAACAGAATTATTACTTTTAAGTAAACCGCCTATTACTAATAAAATTGCAGTAGAAATAACTTACAACAGCAACCGCAAAAAATTTGAAGCTACAGGTATAACAATTTCAAGCGGTGAAAAAGTAGTTGATGATGTAATATTACATACCGTAAATAAAGCTTTATCAATGAATTTGAGTACAAATACAGACTCTTTTGCTAAACTGCAAGGTAATCCTGTATTAATTATACATTTATAAGACTGGAAGAAGAGAGCTAATATGGAAAAAGAAAATCAGCACTACAGCACAATTGAAAGTATAATAAAAAAACATAAAAAGTTCCCGGGATTAGAATCTATTATGGATGACATCATTGAGGATGTATATTCCCATGCAGAAGTAATTTTAAGAACTGTAACAAATGAAAACGTTATCAATGCATATTTAGAAAAAATAGTTTCTACATCTATAATCACTGTTCCTAAAAAATTAGGACTCAAATCTCAAGTTGGAACGGAAGTAAAATCCAGTTTTGATACCAGTATTATTAATAAAACTTCTATAGACCCAATGATTAATAGTACTGACTCTCATAATTTGTCACCTTTAGAGAATGTTTCAGTATCAGAAGAGAAACAAGAACAGACTCTTTCAACAGAAGATTTTGAAAATACAATGCTATTAGAAGATACTTCTACACAAAATTTAGGTGTTCAAATTGAAGATGAATTTGTTACGCAAAGTGAAATACAATCAGAAGAATCTGGTATTATTGAATCAAAGGAAGAAATTAATCTCATAAGCACTTCTGTAGTAAAAGAACTTAATACAGAAGCAGAGCCTGTTGAAAATATTCAAGAGGAGCAGGTTCCAGAGTCTGTGGACATTGAAATTGATAAAAATACCTGTGAGCAAAATTTTGACAACATTTTGAACAATAGTAGTATTCAGTTGAATGATAATACTATTATTGAGTTAACAGTTTCACAGAACAGCATGCCTGATTTTGAAGTATTAGATATTAAAGCCAGTAACATAGATAACTCAAGCTTTGAAGAACTTGATAATCAGGATGATCGTTTTGAAAATTTAGAATCTGTTAACAATATTGAAAATAGCTCTATGGAATCTTCCTATTTAATTGATAATAAGGAGGATAATTCAGAAAGTTTAGAATTTGCAGACAATATTGAAAATAACTTTGTACAAGATACTATTGAGATGTCAGAGATTAGTGTTCTTAATCAGACAGATGAAGAATTGCAAGAAGTAACTACTGAAGATATAGAGTCAAGCCAATCATTGTTTAATGAAAACTTTAGTCAAGAACACGTTCCAACTGCCGAAAGTATCATGGAACAAGAAACCAGTGATATTGCTAATTTAAGTGAATATATTTCTAGTGATGACACAAACGATTTAAGTATTGATGATAATATTGAAAACAATGATTTAATAACTACAAGTGAGTACGAACTTGCAGAATCAAATAATGATGTTCAGATAGAAAGTTTCAATGAAGAAAATGAAAATAATACAACGCCAGTAAAACATGAAGAATCTTCAGATCTTTTTGAAGAAGGTGAGTCAGCAGAGCTGCAATTAGAAGAACAAGCCTCACGAATAGAAAATTTAAGTGAACCTCTTGTTGAACCAACATCTCCTGATGTTATAGAGTTTTCTTTGGATAATGATTTGGATGACATCTCTGGTACTATTACTGATGATGAATTTTCAATTGAAGCAGGAGAAAGTGATTTATTTCAAGAAATAGATAGTTCTGATTTAAATCTTTTACCAGAAGAGCCATTGGATTCAGATGATATGTTAGAATTAGATGCAGGCGATTATTCTGACTTTGAAATCGCAAGCTTAGACGAAGAACACTCAGAGGCATCTTATACAGCCTATACTGAACCCGATACTATAATAGATTATTCTATGTTTAATTTTGAACCGGAAACAGACAATCTTGATGCCACAATTGACGCAGATTTGGTTATAAAGGACTTAGAAACTCTTGCTCATAAAAATACTGAACTGGATATCTTGAAGATTTATAATCTTAAGTACAAAGAAAATCAAACAATTCCTAAAATTGCATCAGACTTACAAATAAGTGAGGAACAGGTTATTGACGCCTTAAATGAAATTATTGCAGTTATATAAGGACTCTATTATTCATGCAATGTCCCAAATGTAAGAATGAAATTGAAGATAATACATTGAGATGCAGTTACTGCGGTGCTAGAGTTGCATCAATTTGTAAGAACTGTGGGACAATTAATCAAATAACTTCAACAGAATGCTCAGGCTGTCATAAGGTTTTAATTAAAATATGCAGTGAATGTGGTGCCGCCAATCTTCCTTCTGCAAAGTCTTGCAGAAAATGTGGTATAGAATTTGTTAAGCACAACATATCTCCAAAAGTAGAATATACTGCAAATCGGAATTCTCAACAAAAAGTCAAAGCAAAACTTCTTGATGCAATTAAGGATGTTGATTCTACCATAATTACAATAACAGGTGCTAGCGGTATTGGAAAAAATTTAGTTCTCAGATATACAATTAATGAATTAAAAGGCGCAAAATTAATTTGGCTGTTAGGAACTTGTACACAAGTCACTCAATTATCACCTTTCGGATATTTTCAAGATTTGCTGCTGACATTTTTCAATATAAATAATTTTTGTCCTGATACATTACAATTAAAAAAAAATTCACTCAAATTTTTTAAACAGGATTTTCCTACTCTTACTAATCAGGAAATATTAGATTTACTGAATTTTTTATACCCTGAAAAACTCGATGTTTATGAAAACATTTACAAAAATAAAACTAAAATGTTTTTAATAATGAAAAAGGTTATGCTTACTATCGTTGAAAAAATGAAAACGGTATTTATAATAGATAATTTTGAGAATATTGACGGCATGTCCTTTGATTTTCTTCACGAGCTTTTGAAAGATGAATATATTATAGAAAGATGCAAGTTTATTATTATATCATCAATAACAAGACCTGGTTTAGGCTGTATCACCTCACCGCTTCTTTCAGAAAATAATTACGTAGATTTAACAATTGCTCCATTTACAAAAAATCAAACTGAAATTTTAATTCATCAATATAGTGACATAAGTATTGGTGAGGATTTCATCAATTTAGCGTACAAAATTTCAGCAGGTAACCCTGCCATTATAGAACAAATGGTGATGCTGCATAAAGATGCTGTACGTAACAACATAAAACGTGTTCAATATAATTCTCCGGAAAGTATTTTAGATACCAGGTTATCACTACTGAAACAAGAAGACCACAAGGCGTTCCGGATGCTTATGGCAATGGCACTGCTGGGAAATAAGTTTTATCCTGCTATGCTAGAACATTTTGATAACAATTCTTCAGAAGAATTTGAAAGAATTATTGAAACTCTCACTCAAAAAGGCTTCATAGGGCAAATTAATAACCTATCGTTTGAATTTAAAAGCTACTGTATCTGGAAATCAATCGTTACAATAATTAAAAATGATGAGAATTTACCTGATATTTTAAATATACTTTATGAAAATTTAAATATATACAAGCAATCTTCACTTGCTCTACTGGGTTATGTTGTACAGAAGTTAAATAACTCGTTACAAGCATTTGAAATATGGACACTGCTTATGAAGCAAGCTTCATATATTGGTGATATTGGTCTTTATATCATTACACAGAAACAATCATTAAAACTTATTGAAAATAAAACTGATGCTGTTTCTCAAAAAATCAAAAGAAATATTTATACAAGAGTTGGAAAACTCTTAGAACCAATTGATTTTGAAACCGCATTTACCTACCTGCAAAATGCAATTATGCTGCTTGATAATAATTCTGATTATGAATACATAGAACTTTTAGGCTACCTGGCATCCTGTGCTATGCAAAAAGGCAATTACTGGGGAGTAATTGAATGTGTTAATAGTGTTCTTAACAAAATACCAAAAGATTGGGAACTAGAGCAGGTTCTTGTTAAATCAAGGCAAGTACGCCCTTTGTTAAAACTCGGTAATTATGGTCAAGTAATAAACCTCATTGATACAGAAATTAAACCGGTTATTGAAAAGTATTTAACAAAAGGAAAAAATGCCCCTATTATTAATATTCCGGATTTGCTTGATACATGGCTTGAATTGTATTTTGACCTTGCAGAAGCTCTTACGTTTCAAGGCGACAGCCGTATGTTTGACGTTATAAAAGTAATTTTTGATATTATAGAGCACAACCAAATATCTAAAGTTTTAATTATCTGCCGTGCACATTTAGCTCTAGCATTAGCAAATACAGTAAAAGGTGATATAAGAACATCAAATAAAATACTAGATGATATTCTAAAAGAATTCACACTAGATAATATGGATACATTTATCGTTTCTAGATGGAATTTCATAGATATAATTAATAAATTTATAGCAAAAGATTATAACAGTCTTTATACAGAACTCTTTAACGTCGTATCATATGCAAATAATGTAAATGATAATTTCACAAAAAATATTTTGAAAACATTTCTTGCAAAAATGTTTAAAGATAAAAATGAAAATAAAAAAGCTTTGGAAATTCTTGAAGAACAAGTTGCATATTTTGCTAAAGAAAAAATTGCTACAGGAGTTTTATTATCTTGGTACCTTATTGCAGAAACTAGGCTTATAACAAATGGGACACAATTTGCACTAGACATTGCATCAAAGGCTCTAGATATTGCCCAAGGACCTAATATAAACAATTATTACTTTATCGCCCTTTATAACAGACTCATAGGTGAAATTTATATGGCTAAACAAGATTTTGATTCTGCCAAAGTATATATAGAAAAGTCCATATTTATAGCCAAACAATTTAACCTTGAAACTATTATAATTAAAGGATATTTATTATACGCCAAACTCTATCAAGAACTTGCACTGCCAAAATCTTCACTGCGTTCCAATTACATAAAACAAGCCTTGAAAATGTTTCAACTTGCAAAAAATATAAGCATTGTATCTACCCAACCTTTCTTACAAAAACTGATAAAAGAAGAGTTTAACGTCTTTAATTCTTTCTGTAGATTAAATGGTATAATCATAAAGAAAGGTACTAAGTAATGTAATCGTCAGGGTTGCCGGAATAATCCGCAATTACTTCGCCACCTGAAGGAGTTTCTGGCAATGCTTCGTAGTCTTGCAAAGATTCTCTGTAAGCCAAAGCTCGTTTATTAAGTTCATCTATTGCTAATGGTCCTGTTAAAACCTCCAAGACTTCTCCATTTTTATCATAAACTTTTAATCTTGGGATTTCAACACCAGATGGAGTTTTAAATCCCATCAATGAAATTTTTCCATATTCACCAAAACCATCCTTGATTTCATAATAAATTTCTTTTAAATTTTCATTATCTAGACAAGAAAGAGCAACATTATTAGAAGTCTCCCTTTGTATCCAATCCTGAACAGTTTGAGTTTCTTCCATTAACTCAATTAGTTGTTCCTTTGTAGCACTGATACGGCGAAATAAAGGATCACCACCTTTTCCTATAGCAGTAGGACCTTTTTCTCTTGGAGCATGAATTTTATATGCTGCTTCGTCTATAACTTTACCGCTAGAGTTCTGCACTGGCTGCAACTGTTCGTTTGAACCTTTCTCAACTCTAAAATTATCATCTGCCATTTTTTGTTACTCCTTATATTTTGTATTACGGCATATTCTGCCAAAACTTTAGACATTTTATATAAAACTTTACAAAGCTTTACAAAGAAAGTATTATTTTATTATGCTGCCAGAAAATTTAAGACTTAAAAAAAGAAGTGCATTTAAAGCCACATATCGAACAGGAATATCATTTTATCAAGATGGTATAACAATGTTTTGCGGTAAAGCAAAAAACAACCTTTTTCCTACAAAAGCAGGCTTTGTAGTAAGCAAAAAAATTCACAAGAGAGCCGTCAAACGAAATCGCATAAAGCGATTAATGAGGGAAAGTTATAGACTTCTGGTTAAAACAAATGGCTCGCCAAATAAATATATGTCTGTTATTTTTGTTGCCTCTGCAAAACTACTAAATAAAGATTTTAACTATATAAACTCTGCAATTACACGATTGGCAGGTAAATTATGATTGACGGCATAATCACACCAAAGCTGAGAGATATTGATTATCTTACACCTACTGCACCTTATCCTGCCACACCATCTGGTATAACAGTTCACCAAAACTCTATATACAGGTACTCTATACCCACCGATGAACAACCAACACTTACTATACAAAATTATATACCAGACTACAATGGTAATTTCATAAAACCCGGACATTATGAACTGGCATTATCTGATGACAGAGAATTTTTATATATAATGGAAACAAAAGAATTAATTGCAGTTATCCCTGTATTCAAGATTGACGAAAATGAAAAGGAGCTCAAATTATATTATGAAAACAATAAAAAGCTTGATAAAGATGATAAAAAAAAGCTAGCTAAAAAAAAGCGAAAAGAAAAATTTCAAAAAATAATTGATACAAAATATGCAAAGACAGGTGCAACGCCACCTCAAGATTATATACACATGGAAGCAACTATAGAATATATAAAAGACGGAGGTTATTATCTTTTAAAGTATGAAAAAGGTTTTATAAGAGCCTGGGGAGCTATAAAAGTTAAACAAGAATAACCTTGTATAAATTATAAATTTTTTATATAATAAATCTAATATGAGTGAGCAGAAAACTGAACACAACGTATTTTATATTACACACAAGCTAGAGTTGCTTATATGGCTTCTGATAATATTGTTAATTATAACTATTTCAACTGCAATAAATAAAATTAATAATCGTGAAGTCAACTATTATACAATATTTATGAGTGATATTGACGGTCTTATAGAAGGTTCTCCTGTAAGAATGATGGGGATTGAAGTTGGTTATGTTACAAAAATAAAACCAACTAACGAAGATGTTTATATTAAATTTTTAATTACAGATAAAAATATATCTATACCACAGGGAACATTTGCTACTGTAGAATTTAACGGTATGGCCGGCTCTAAGTCACTTGAATTATATTTACCTGATAAAACAACTTATATAGATAAGAATATTCCTATAATCACGGTTAACCCTCCAAAGCGTCTACATGATGCTGTCGGACTCTTAAATGAAATGTTTGATAAACTTGGTTCAATAATATATGCATCTTCCTCTTTTGGAGATAAAATGAAGTTTATTAGCATACCCAAAGATGGTGATTCACAAAATTTCACAAAGTTTTTACATTATGCAGATAGTATGGTTGATAAATCTAATAAAAGAGTAAATGACTTAAATAAAAAATTAACAGAGTACAAAATTAAAGAATAGAGGGAACGTAAACAATGACTGATTACAGTAAGCTAAAGATTATAACAAATCCTATTGTCAATCAAAGTTTATGTACAATGCGTAACAAAAACACTGATACAGAGGGCGTAAGACTTGCAGCAAGAAAACTTACAAGAATTTTGTTATATGAAGCCACTAAAAATTTACCACAAACGGAGATAGAAATTGAAACTCCTTTAGATAAGTGTAAAACAAAAACAATAAATCCTGACATTACAATTATAATTTCTCCGATATTAAGAGCCGGGCTTATATTTACTGATGAAGCTGTAGACATATTACCACAAGCAACAATAAGACATATTGGAATGTATAGAGATGAAAAAACACTAAAGCCTATATGGTATTATAATAAAGTTCCAATGCCTGTTAACAATCCTAGAAATTATTACGTATACATAACCGACCCTATGTTGGCAACAGGAAATTCATTAACAGAGGCTATTAAACTTTATGTTGATAAAGGTATTCCTGAAGTAAATATCTGTTGTATTTGTATGATATCAGCTCCTGATGGCATAAAAAAAGTATTCGATAATTATCCTGACATCACACTTATAGTCGCAGCAGTAGATTCACATCTAAACAAACATGGGTATATTGTTCCAGGTATGGGAGATGCAGGCGATAGAATTTTTAATACGTAAATTTTTATTAAGTTTTTTAAAATTGGAAAATACATTAATCCAAAATTTGAAAAAAGTATTATTATATTTATATGAACGATATAAATATCCTTACACAAAGAGAGATAGAAATTCTTTCATTAATAATTGAAGGTAAAAGTAACCCAGAGATATCAGAAGAACTGATTATCTCAATACATACTGTCAAAGCACATATTGAAAGTATTTATAGAAAGCTTGGAGTACATAATAAAGTGCAAGCAGCAGTTTTTGCAATCTTGAACAACATTATTAAAAACAACTCTAGAACTTACCTGAAAAACAAGTATCAGCAGGATTATAATTTACAAGATAATTAACAGCCTCAGTTGGAGAAGCAGCTATATAGTATAAATTTCTTGTGTCAGTCTTTGCAAAATTATATTCAATTATATCTTGAAAGAACTTAATTAAATTATTATAGAAGCCATTAGTATTGAGAAAAACTATAGGCTTGGTATTATAGCCTAGCTGTTTTTGGACTATCATTTCAGAAATCTCTTCTAAAGTACCAAAACCTCCGGCAAGAGCTACCACTGCATCAGAAAGCTCATCCATCTTTGCTTTTCTTTCCCTCATTCCGGAAGTTATAAAAAATTCACTGCAATCTTCCGGATTTCCAACTCCAAAATCATACAGACGCTTAGGCATGACCCCTATAATATTCCCTCCGGCTTTTTTTACTGCTTCTGCGCACGCATACATTGCACCAAGACGACTTCCACCATAAATCATATTCATACCGTTCATCCCTAGCAAATATCCTAATTGTGCAGCATCTAAATAAAAACAACCATCTAGAGAATTTGAAGAAGAAGCAAAAACACATATATTTTTAAGCATCATTAATCAAAACTCCCGCCTATTAAATAATAATTAGAACAGCATAAGCCTGTTCCATTTTTTGAGCAATCTTGTCTTTGAGTATTTATAGAATCATTCTTACAGAAAGGTTCAAATCTATCTGAATATATATTAAATCCAAAAACATCCTTACCCCATTTATTTGGTCCTAATGTACCGTTGACATCATACATAAATATACCTTGCAAATCATTTTGAGGGTTTTCAAAAAATTTAAAAGCAAGAACCGAATTTGCTAATGTTAACTTATAATCTTGAAATCTATAAGTTGCATTCGGATACGTTCCGTTCATAAAGGTTATTTTATAAGGTTTAGGCTCACCCTTAATTTCATTCGATAAGATATCTTCAAATATATATTTAAACTCAACTTCTTTATTATCTTTGTGTGTATTAATAGAATAAAATATATTAGCAAAATCAGACTGTACATTACGCCAGCGAGAAGTGTTTTTTGCCTGAACAGTATCATCCAATGACATTGGAGCAACCAACAATGCAACAATTAAGAATATTACAAGCAAAATAGAAACCTCTACCAGAGTAAACCCTCTTCTCATAAATACCTCAGTTATTTTCATATATCTCTACTAACCACGTGATATCTCCAAATGTTTCTTTTCATTCATTAACGTATCATAAATCCACTCAGGAATGAAATTTTTACCAAGAATTATTTGACCATTCATAATATTTGGAGCATGAAAATCGGAACCACCAGTTACAATAAGACCTAGATTTTCTGCCATAGATGAAAAGTATTCTACAATTGCCGGTGAATGTTTGCGATGATATGCTTCAATCCCTCTCAAACCATAATTCATCAATTCTTTTATTAATTTTTCAGCAATATCAATATCATAAGGATGGGCAATAACAGGAATACCGCCTGAATCATATATAATTTCTACTGCATCAAAAGGTGATACAGTTTTTCTCTCAACATACACTGGAGAAGCCCTATGAATATATTTACTGTATGCTTCCATAACATTACTTGTACCACCGGCATTTGTTATAGCCTTTGCAATATGAGGACGCCCTATACTGCCCCCTTCAGCAACCATATTCTTTACATCTTCAAAAGCAATTTTAATTCCTTCTTTCTTGGCTAACAAATGCAGTATTTCTTTTGTTTGTTTTACACGCGCATGCTGCTGCATTTTAAGCATATTCTTAAAATCACTTTTATTGACATCAGGAAAGTATCCCAGAATATGTACTTCATAATCTTTATATAAGGTATTAACTTCTATGCCTTGTATAATTTTGAAATCAACATCTTTTGTTTTAAGGTATTCACACGCAACATCATAAGATAGTACATTATCATGGTCAGTAAGTGCAATAACCTGCATACCTGCTTCTAAAGACAAATCTACAATTTTTTCCGGAGAAAAAACACCATCTGAATAATAGGTGTGTATGTGAAAATCACCTTTCATTTTATACCCCCTTGCAAGTTAAGCGGGATAATCGAACGAAAGGATATAACTTATTATTTACACCCGATTTCAAGGTTGACCTCACTTTCATTATTACTGTTATCTACTATCAAGTTAATTCTTTTTATCTGCGTTGCAAAATTTTCCTCAATTAGAATTTCAACGCCATTAATGCAAGCGACAGCAGTTCCTGCAATTTCGTATCGTTCAGGAATACTCGTAGACAATCGTCGTAGCGAAGTAGAAAATTCCATTCCTATCACACTTTCATCAGCACCGCAAAAACCTGCATCTGTTATATATGCCATACCTTTATAAATTTTGTTATCAGCAGTCTGCACATGCGTGTGTGTACCAACAAATGCTTTTATTAGAGCATACTCTTCATTATTATATTCATTTGCCAGATATTTTGAAAAACAAATTTTTTCAGCAGTAGCTTCTGCATGAAAATCGATAAAAATACTATCGACAACATCTTTAATTTTTTCAATTTCTCTGGTTACAACTTCCCACGGAGAGTCAATCGGCGGCATAAAGACACGTCCTAAGGCATTTATTACAGCTAATTTATGCCCATTAACATCAAAAATTCGACAACCAACACCCTTAGTACCTGTCGGGTAATTTATTGGTCGAATCAGTTTATCAGCAGAGTCAATATATTCATATATATCACGTTTATCCCAAATATGATTACCTGAAGTAAAACAGTTGATTCCTGCAGCAGATAAATCTTCATAATTTTTCTTTGTTAATCCAAAACCATGGGAAGCATTTTCAATATTAGCAATTATGAAATCAGGTTTATTGTCAAGGGACCTTATATAAGACTTAATTGCATTACGCCCTTGCCTGCCCGTAATATCTCCAAAAAATAAAATCTTCATAATTTCAATATTATTACTCATATAAATACCTGCAAATACAGGGGAGTTAACTTCCCAATCTGTTTCCTATCTATTTTGCAATCTCAGTTGTTCTAAATTCTCTTACAACAGTGACTTTTATTTGTCCAGGATAATCTAGTTCATCCTCAATCTTCTTTGCAATATCTCTTGCCAGTTTTTGAGAAGCAAGATCATCAAACATCTCTGACTGAACAATTACACGCACTTCTCTACCAGCCTGAACCGCAAATGATTGTTTAATACCATCATATCCATTAACAATTTCTTCAATTTTTTGAAGTCGTTTTATGTAAATCTCAAGAGTATCACGCCTTGCCCCAGGGCGTCCTGCAGAAATTGCATCTGCTAACTTCACAAGAACTGCTTCTATAGTATTTGCAGTGACATCATCATGGTGAGCTTCAATTGCGTGAATAACCTCAGGCTTTTCACCATATCGTGTCGCAAGCTCAACACCAAGTTGAATGTGCGTACCTTCCTGAGTCTGATCAACAGCCTTACCTATATCATGGAGCAAGCCTGCACGTTTTGCGACATAAACATTCGCTCCTAACTCTGCAGCAAGCATTCCAGCAATATGACCAACTTCCAGAGAATGTTTCAGAACATTTTGACCATAACTGGTTCTGTAATAAAGGCGTCCTAAGTTTTTTATAAGCTCTTTATTAAGTCCCATTATTCCCATATCTAAAGCTGCATTTTCCCCTTCTTTCAAAATTTTCTTTTCTACTTCTTCACGGGATTTTTCAACAGTTTCTTCTATTCTGACTGGATGAATACGCCCATCTTGTATCAACTTTTCTAAAGCTATTTTTGCAATTTCACGTCTTACTGGATCAAATGCGGAAAGAACCACTGCTTCAGGAGTATCATCAATAATTAAATCGACTCCTGTTAAAGTTTCTAATGTTCTTATATTGCGTCCTTCACGCCCGATTATTCTCCCTTTCATTTCATCATTAGGAAGGGAAACAACAGATACTGTAGATTCTACAACTTGTTCCATCATACAACGCTGCATTGTAGTCGTTAGAATTTCTTTTGATTTTTCTAAAGCATCTTCTCTAATTTTTGCTTCATTTTCCCTGATTAACTGCATTTGCTCTTGAGCCAAATCACTTTTCAACTGCTCTAGAAGCATTTTCTTAGCTTCTTCGGTCGACATACCTGCAATACGCTCTAATTCTATTGTTTGCTTCTGAACAATATCAGCCAGAAAATCTTCTTTTTCGATAAGTTGATCCTTCATTTTATCCAATTCAACTTCTTTATCAGTTATCTCCTGTATCTTGTCCTCTAATAAATCTTCTCTTTTAGAAAGTTTATTTTCTATTGCTGCAAACTCTCTTCTTCTTTCTCTTTCATCAGCATTTAACTGTTCTCTTTCATTTTGTAAAGCTTCTTTAGCTTTAATCATTGCTTCTTTTTGTAAAATTAATTCTTTTTCCTGTAAATCTTTTTTTGATTGCTCTGTCTGCAATATAAGATTTTTGTACTTAACTCTCTGTACCACAATAACAGCAATTAGTATTACTGATACAACTGCTGCAATAGCCAATAATGCATCCATCTAGCACCTATTCCTTTTCTATTTTTTATATATACACGATATCCGGGCACATATAACCTACCCGGCAACTATTAAATAATTTCAATAATCTTTTTTATCGCATATACTTTCAAAATTTTTTATACTACTACTAATTTAATAATACCATATAAATAAGAAATTGTACACAAAAGGGTAAATATAGCATAAGACCGTTATAATAGAATAGTTAAATAAAAAAACCGGCGTTTTACCGGTCTTTTTTTTATTTAACAACTATATTAACTAATTTTTTAGGAACTACTATAATCTTAACTATTTCTTTTCCTGATGTCAGCTCCTGAACTTTTGTGCTGACAAAAGCCGTAGACTTTAATTCCTCATCGCTGGAACCCTCATCAACCTCTATT
Source organism: uncultured Vampirovibrio sp. (assembly GCA_964643455.1). GTDB lineage: Bacteria > Cyanobacteriota > Vampirovibrionia > Gastranaerophilales > Gastranaerophilaceae > CAG-196. The sequence goes on from CAZXQM010000021.1 coordinate 19,727, forward strand.
TTATCTTTTACTTTACCATTAACCTGTACAACAAGAGTTATTTTACTTGCTTTTGCTAAGTCTTCATTCCACTCGCACCATTTTTCATCGTGTACAGATGATTCATATCCTAAATCGTGCCAGATTTCTTCTGACATATGAACCGTTACCGGCGACATCAGCTTTATCAAAGAAATTATTGCAAAACTGAAGACATTCTTATCTTCATCATTAAATTCAGATTTTTTACTCTTCCAATCATAGATTGCATTAGTAAGTTCCCTATATTTTGATATTACTGTATTAAACTGAAAATCGTTTGCTATGTCATTTGTAATGCCTTTAACAGCTATATGAACAGTTCTTACCAAATCATCATTTTCTTTAGTCAGAGGAAAGTTTAGTTCATAATTTTTAGAAATAAATTTTTGATTTTCGCTCACCAGCCTCCAAACACGGTTAAGGAATTTATAACAACCTTCCACCCCAGCATCAGACCAGTCAAAATCCCTTGCCGGAGGTGAATCTGAAAGGATAAATAACCTTGCAGTATCAGCTCCGTAATTTTCAAATATTTCATCAGGATCCACTGTATTACCTTTTGATTTTGACATTTTGGAACCGTCTTTCAAGACCATACCTTGTGTTAAAAGATTTGTAAATGGCTCATCAAAACTCAAAAGCCCTAAATCTTTCAATGCTTTTGTAAAGAATCGTGAATATAAAAGGTGTAAAATTGCGTGCTCAATACCACCAACATACTGGTCAACAGGAAGCCATTTATCAACAAGTTCTTTTGCGAAAGGTTTTTCACTGTTTTGTGCATCAGAATACCGCATATAATACCAGCTTGAGCATACAAAAGTATCCATTGTATCCATTTCTCTTCTTGCTTTTCCGCCGCATACCGGACAGGTAGTTTCCGCAAATGTTTTAGACGTTATAATTGGCGATTTTCCGACAACAGAAAAATCAACATCTACCGGAAGCATGACCGGAAGATTTTCTTCTTTTTCAGGTACAATTCCACATTTGTCACAATAAACCATAGGAATTGGCGCCCCCCAGTATCTTTGGCGGGATATCAACCAATCTCTTAACCGATATTGAGTTTTAAATTCTCCAAACCCTTCATCTACAGCCTTTTGTGTAATAGCTTTTTTAGCTTCCGTATTTTTCATGCCGGTAAATTCACCTGAATTTACAAGCACCCCTTCTTCTGTATAAGCAGCCTCTGAGCAGTCAGAAGGATTTTTAGGGTCTTGAATAACAACTTTTAGCGGAAGGTTAAACTTCTTTGCAAAATCATAATCTCTTGTATCATGTGTAGGAACAGCCATTACAGCACCTGTTCCATATTCAACAAGAGCATAATCTGCTGTCCAGAGAGGGAATTCTTCGCCGTTAAAAGGGTTAATACAGTGAGTACCCAGAGGGACACCTGTTTTGACTCTTTCTGTAGAAAGTCTTTCAATCTCTGTCATTTTTCTGGCATTTGCTCTATATTGTTCAACTGCTTCTTTATTGTCAGAAGTAGTAAGCTTTTCTATATCTTTATATTCAGGAGCAACAACAAGATATGTAATACCGTAAACCGTATCTGGTCTTGTTGTATAAACCGGAACCTCAAGCCCCGGAACTTCTTTTACTTTAAACCTGATAATAGCACCCTGAGATTTTCCTATCCAGTTTGCCTGCATTGTTTTTACATTATCACCCCAGCCTTTGAGTTTGTCTAAATCTTCAAGCAAACGCTCTGCGTATTCAGTAATTTTAAAGAACCATTGAGAAAGGTATTTCTTTTCTACAACACTGTCGCATCTCCAGCATTTGCCATCTATAACCTGTTCATTTGCAAGAACTGTACCACAATTATCGCACCAGTTTACAGCAGCTTCTTTCTTATAAGCAAGACCTTTTTTATAAAGCTGAATAAACAACCATTGAGTCCACTTGTAATAATCCGGCTTACAGGTTGTAACTTCTCTCTGCCAATCATAAGACAGACCCAGCATTTTTAATTGTTTAGTCATGTAAGCAATATTTTCATCAGTCCACTTTGCAGGATCAGCGCCGTGTTTCATAGCAGCATTTTCGGCAGGAAGCCCGAAACTATCCCATCCCATAGGATGAAGAACATTATACCCCTGCATTTTCTTAAACCTTGCAATTACATCTGTTATTGTATAGTTTCTGACATGTCCCATGTGAAGTTTTCCAGATGGATACGGAAACATTGACAGCGCATAATACTTAGGTTTGTCACTATCATCAGGGGTATGGAATACATTATTTTCTTCCCAATACTTTTGCCATTTCTTTTCTATTTCCTGCGGAAAATATGCCTCTTTCATTTACTCCTCCATATATTCACTTTTGTATTTTATCACAAAACTGAATATTAATACATATTACATTTACTTTTTAAATGGCAAAAACATCTTATTATATAATTTTATCGCATCTTTTGAAGAAACGTTTCCAATTAATATCGTATTATTATTTTTATTACTTTCTAAAATATTTATAAAATCTTGCTTTAAAGTAACATCATTGTTCAAATCTTTTACAAAATTGTCAAAATTATTAATCATTATACAAGTACTTTTATCATTTTTAATACAATACTTGTTATTCAATTCTTTGATAAACTCTTGAGCATTACCCTTATATGTTAAGTTACCGGTTGAGAATTTAAACTCGCTTTCAAAAAAATTACAAATTTCATCAAGTTTTCCATCCGATGCGTTTGTCGTTATTAATTTAGGTAATTCTATATTTTTGGAATCTTCTAAGCGCATTAATGCTGTAAATCTTTTAAAAATATCCGTATCATGCGAGATTTCCAGCTTAGAAAACAATTTATAATTATCTAACTTAGATGCTTCCTGTTCTACTTTAATCAATTGATTTGATGAAATCGATTGCTTTAAATCTTGATATGTTGAAGATTTTATTAATGTTTGACTATTTTTAACAGAACCTTTTCTATATAACAATCCTGCAACAGCAATCACCGCAAGCACACCCAGCGTAGAATATAGTATTTTATTATTATTTTCTGCCCGATTATATGTAGAATTCGCAGGCTGCAATTTATTACTTTTTATATTTGGTAGTGTGATAGTATCTATTTTCATATTTTTATTCTTTGTATTAAACATACTAAAATATAAAAAAATATTTTTTGCTACTATTATATTATTTACCTTAAAAAAGCTTTTAAACTATTCTTCCTTACCGGATTTATTGAGGTTTTCCATATCCTTCTTC
>CAZXQM010000021.1:23078-25354 GCA_964643455.1 uncultured Vampirovibrio sp.
TTAATATTTATGTTTAAAATACCTGTTTTTCAGGTACCGGATGAATCAATGCATCTACTTCGTGCGTGTGAAGTTTCAAACTTAATTATTCATAATGATAAAAACGGAGATATTTCAAAAGATATTTTCCCTATGAGAAAGATGTTACTGAAAAAAAATTGCAGCTGTTTTCAGGAGTTTAAGAATAAGAGTCACTATACAGATCTTTTCGAATTTAACAATCTAAATTATACACATAATAATACTGGCTATTCGTTCTTGCTTTATACTGCATCTGCTTCGGGAATAAAAATATCGTCATTTTTTACATCAAATCCCTACATACAGTTTTATACAGGACGTTTTTTTAATCTATGCGCCTGGCTGTTTCTTACATTTACAGCAATTAAAATAACACCTCGATTTAAATGGACATTTCTGGTCACTGCACTATTCCCAATGACTATATATGAGGGAATGTCACTTTCTGCAGACAGTATCAACAATGGGTTCGCATTTTTATATGTCGCCTACACATTTTACCTTGCTTATAATAACAAAGATAAAATATCAACTAAAGAATTGTGTTTTTATATTATATTATCATTTTTAACACCTTTGACAAAAGGATTATTTTTACTAACCCTTCTAGGGTATTTAATTCCTAAATCAAAATTAAAATACAAATATTTCATACTATCCTCTTTAATAATATTAACCTTTTTCTGCCAATTTATAATAAGTTCTAACTCATATATTCTCACTGCTAACGGAGTAATCCCGGAAGCCAGAATAAATCTTTTTAGAACAGAGCCTTTCTATGTAATACAATTATTTATAAACACCCTTATTCATAAAACTACATTTTATATACAATCAAGCATTCTTCGGCTTGGCTGGTGGTTATACATAAACCCCGCTCCTACAGCAATTTATTTACTGTTTACTAGCTATATATTATCTATAACTCTTGAAGAAAAAACTTCAAATATTTTTGATAGCCTGATATCAGTAATAATAACAATTATATACATTCTATTAACTATTTCACTATATTATTTAACATTTTCACCTATTGATACTGGTATTATAATCGGAATACAAGGTCGATATTTTATCCCCCTCTATCTTGTAATTGCTCCTTTTGTACACAGTTTCATAAAACTCTTACTAAAACCATTCAATATACACAACACACTTATATACAACTCATACATCTATGTATTTATAATTATAACAATAATTATAAATCTAATTTATACTTTAGCAATAATTAACTTTTTTTGGGGGAATTAGATTTAACACAATAAAACTTACATTGTACTACGGAAAAAAGAGAAGTTAGCATGCAAATAACTATTTCTATCTGTCGGCAATGATTTTAGTCTGTATTAAAATTTATTTCACCTATATCCTCATTTACTACATTTGGTATATCAATATTTTTAATTGCACTTAAGGCTTTTGGTCTAAATTTTTCAAGATTCTTTTTTACTATTTCTATCTGATTAATATCATCAATGCTGTATTTTTTTGCGTATTGTATTGTCAAACTTCCGCAATCAGGAGATTTAATATACTTAAACACATTGAATTCCAGATTAATAGGCAGTTCTTGTTCTCCTTTATCAATAAGAACAAAATCCAGTACTCCTATATTCTTATCATCATCAATCCACAATGAACTTGGACAGCTATATTGTCCGAGGTACTCTCTGAAATTATACGCTAAATCTATAGGAGAATAAACATTCGGAAAATGTTGGACTGCAATCATGTCAGTCCAGGAATCAAAATCTTCACCTTTTTTAAAATACTGATTGTAATATCCGTTATGCTCTTGACTCTTCTCACTGTACAACAAAAAATATTTGTTACCGTCATATTTAATATAATGCATATAGTCTTCAGCCAGTACCTGACACGTACATGCAATGATAAACACTATTGCAAACAATCTCTTCATAACATTCTCCATTATTAAAGAGAATACCATAAATACCTGATATCAACCAATAATTCCTACAAGAAATTCTACTAATTCAGTACTATATTGTTCCTTTTTTAATAAACTTTTACTAACTTCAAAAATTTTAACAAAACTTAACAAAAAAGAACAAAAAAAGCAATTTTTTAAAAGATAAATACTTTATATATACATAAGAGATATTTAAGAGAGAGAAATCCAAAAAACCGTAAAGAAATGCTCTTTTACGGATTAGTGATTCTATCTTTAAAATGTACAGTATTACAAAAGATTATATAGGAGTATTTATTATGGCAATTGGAGCAAGAGA
>CAZXQM010000022.1:0-24651 GCA_964643455.1 uncultured Vampirovibrio sp.
AGCGCACGGCTCATACCCGTGAGGTCGAGAGTTCGAATCTCTCCCTTGCTATTTTACTTTTTACGGGTAATTCGCTGTCTGCAATTTTATAATCCCAATCATTTTTGGTTCAAGTTTTTGCCCATCCCTTATGGACACTTAATGATAAGTTTTGTTCCATATTCGGCATGTGATGCTTCGTCCTACTTTTTTTCAATAATACGCTTGCCGATTTTCCAGTATGTTTTAAGCATAATGAAATTAACTGTATGATATGCCTTTGCCTGTGTAATATTAAATAATTCTGTTATATCACTGTATTAAAATCCCTTTTATGTTACAAACTTTGTAAAACCTGTTTGATATTACAACATTATATAATGAATATAATATAAAATTAGTTTTTATATACTTATTCAATAATTATCAAATCTAAAATCATCACAGTCTTCACACTTTAAGCGATTTAAATATGAATATATATGATTAATGTTTATAAGTGAATGTTTAAAATCTGTATTTGGATTTTTATAAAAATAAATTTTATACAATTTGCTAAATGGTTCAATGTCTGTTTCTATATTTGTTGATAAATCAACAATAAATAATAAACCACTAAGATGTTTAGCTATAAAAGAAGTTGTTAATTGGGAATTTTGATCAAAAATTTCATTAACTGTTGTTAATCGACAGAAAACTCGCCTTGCCAATGCTCGAAAAAAATCTCTACTACATATTACACTGTTTCTCCCATTTAATCCACTGCATACAAAAATTTTTATAAATTGCCCATCTACAAATTGTCTGTAGTTCTCTAAGGGTAATCGTTCTAATCTCTGTGCCTGTGCAAAAGAATCTTCACAAACATGTGTTTCAATAATAACAGGTTGTTTTTCATAAAAAAATCTTAAATTTAATCCTTTTATGACAGTTGAACTTAAAAATTTTTCTTTATTTTTCTTTGCTTTTTGAATTTCACTTTTTAGGGCTGCATACTTTTGATTGCCATCTAATTCTAAACACATCGGATAATTTGATTGAATAATAAAATAACTACTTTTATTACGACTTTCCAGTTCTGCTTTTAATTTGTTAAATATATTTGAAAAATTTGTAGATAAAGTTTTTACTTCAAAAAATGTAAAAATATCTTTTATATATCCATCAATTTCAGAAGCCCTAGAATTAGAACAATATTTAGCTAATGTGTTTTCTATTTCAATATTATTTAATTGTATTTGACAGGGTTCATCAAATGCTATATTTAATGCATCATAAGCAGTTAGTTCTGAATATGCACCATCCCAATTATTTAAAAAAAGATTTTTAATATTGTTTATTATTACATTTTTTTGATGTTCATTATTTTTATATGTATTATATAATCGCTGAAGTTTATCTAGTGTATAACGCTTAAAATATTCGGAAGTCTGTATTTTAACTAAAAAGTAATTATTCCTAGTTTTAATTTTATTTACAGGTAATGAAAATGTATTATCTGTAATCTTTGTTATTTTATTGACTAATTCTTGTAAATTACTTTCTGACATTAATTAAATTCCAATTTATCAACGAGTTGCATGAGTTCTTCGACTTTGGCGACAATTCGCTTTTGTTCTGCTAGTGGAGGAAGTGCAAGTAAAGCATTTTTACCATCTTCGGTACCCAATCGTGGCATTTTTACACCATAAGTTAATTGATTTACATACTGTATAAATATTGGGCTTTTTAAAAACCATTTTAAATAATATGAATCAATGCCATAATAAATCCTTAATGGCAAAATCTCTGTAGTACAAATACCGTCTTCTTCTGCAACAATTACTTTATCCAAATATGGACGTAATTTACCGTATAGAACATCACCTTTTTTAAAAATCTTTTTACTACTGTTAAAAGATTTATTTTTTATAATATTCTTTACTAAAAGTCTAGATGATTCTTTCTCAATATCTTCTAAATCAAGAATCCAAGTATTCTCATCTAGGTTGTTATTATTGTCAACGGTACCGGTTGAGCCGTAATTTATAACCAATCCAAGTCTCACCCATTCCCATCCTTGCGGAAGTTCGTAGGGAATTTCGTCTTTGGTTATTGGCGGAAGTGGTTTTTCTTTTTTGATTTTGCCGTCTTTTATTAGCTGTTCTTTTTCTGCTTTGATGCGTTTTAAAAGTTCACTTGCCGGTTCGTCTTGAGGGTTTTGTTCAACAAGTTTGCCTTGTACTGCGTATTGCAAAATTGATTGGCGGATTTGTTTTGGCAATTTTTGATTCATTTCAGACAAAATCTCTTCATTTTTGCCATACTCATCAACCAGAGCTAAAATCTCTTCCAACTTCTCGATAATTCTCTTTTGCTCTGCAAATGGAGGGAGTGGAAATAAATAAGCAATTATTTTTTCTCTTGATATATTAGGTTGAGCAGCGCCTGCACCACGTTTCTTTAAATTATCTCGTTCCGCTAATAAATAATAAAATAAATATTTAATTTCAATACCGGAAAATGCAACACAAGCACAACAGGCTTGATTTGTTGTTGCTGGTATATCTAAAATTCCTAATTTCCCAATTGTTGCTCCATACATTGCAATTAATAGAGATCCAATGGGTTTTATTTTTACAGAAGTTTCTTTTAATGCAAGTTCTGTTATCTTTTGGGGAATTTCTTTTATATATCCATCGTTTAAATCCCCTGTTTTAAGCCAATTTATGGTGCCATTTTTATAATAGTCATATTTTGCTTTATTTGGAGTAGAGCCAGCGCCCCAATCTCCTATTTCACCAAGTCTTACCCATTCCCATCCTTGCGGAAGTTCGTAGGGAATTTCGTCTTTGGTTATTGGCGGAAGTGGTTTTTCTTTTTTGATTTTGCCGTCTTTTATTAGCTGTTCTTTTTCTGCTTTGATGCGTTTCAATAGTTCAGAGGCTGGTTCATCTGTCGGGTCTTGTGGCACCAGTTTCCCTTCCATTGCATATTGTAATATTGATTTTCTTAAATCCTGAGCTTTCATTAATTCCCTGCTCCAATCATAGCTTTAATTTTGCTCAATATTTCATCAATATTTTTATCGACTTCGGTTCGTTTTTCTTGATATTTCTGTATCAACTCCATTGGCGGCAAAACTTCTTCTTCCTCATAAGGATATCCGCACAAATCAAGATTGTAATTGCGTTCTTTTATTTTTTGAATTGTGTATTTTTTTGCCTTGTCAAAGCCGTCAATATTTATCTCTTTCCGATTATTCCACCATTCAACAACCTCATTGAAATGTTCTTTTTTCATAGGTTTTGTTTTAGAAAAATTCTTGTAACCATTAGGCATATCAAGTCTGTAGAACCATGTTTCTAAAGTCGGCTCGCCTTTAGTAAAAAACAGCAAATTGGTGTTGATTGAGGTATATGGTGAAAAAACACTTTTTGGAAGTCTTATAATTGTATGCAAATTGCATTCCTGCATCAATTTTTCTTTTATTCTGGTTTTAACACCTTCTCCGAACAATGCTCCGTCAGGCAAAACTATACCTGCTCTGCCTTGGACCTTTAGTTTTGCCATAATATATAGCAGAAACAGGTCTGCTGTTTCTTTCGTTCTGTATGCGGAAGGGAAATTTGTTTCTATTCCGTCTTCTTCAATACCGCCAAAAGGAGGATTGGTTACAATACAATCTACCCTATTGGCAGGTGAAATACTGTTAATTGGTTTTGATAAAGTATTATCCCTCTTGATATTTATTGGCGTATCAATTCCGTGCAAAATCATATTTGTTACGCAAAGCTGGTGTGGTAGAGGTTTTTTTTCTATTCCGAATATAGAATTATTTAAGATTTCACCTTCTTTTGTCGTATCAGTTTGTTTTTTCAAATGTTCAATTGCACAGGCTAAAAATCCGCCTGTACCGCATGCCGGATCAAGCACTTTTTCACCAAGTTGAGGATTTACCATATCAACAATAAATTGGGTTACCGCTCTTGGAGTATAATATTCGCCGGCATTTCCGGCAGATTGCAAACTTTGTAAAAGCTGCTCATAGATATCATTAAAAAGATGCCTGTCTTCACTTGAATTAAAGTCAATTTCATTAATCTTATTTATAACTTGCCTAAGCAATGTACCTGATTTCATATAGTTATAAGTATCTTGAAAAATGTTTCTTATAATCAATGCTTGTTGGTTAGAATCATTTTCAAGGTTTTGCAAATAAGGAAAGAGTTTATTATTGACAAAATCAATTAATTCATCGCCAGTCATTCCTTCATCGTTTTCAGCCCAGTTTTGCCAGCGGTATTTTTCATCAAGCGGAGATTTGTAATCATCTTTCATAACCTCTGCTTCATCTTCTTTATCGGCAAATATTTTTAAAAACAGCATCCAAACGATTTGCGATAGTCTTTGTGCGTCGCCGTCAACGCCTGTATCCTTTCGCATTATGTCTTGTATGGCTTTTATTACGCTTGATATGTTAGGCATTGTTACTCCTTAGATATTTTTGACTTTTTTATACAATTTATGAGCTTTCTTTTTAATTTTTACCAACTTTTTGCTATTTTCTTCATATATACCAAAGGAAGCTTGGCTCGTTTTATTTTCTGTATGACAAAAGTTTAATTTTGCAGTCGCAATGAGAGATAGTTTATCTTTATATAGAGCAATTATCTTCAAAAATTCTCTTATTATATTTCTTCTAACTTTTATTTTTAATCCATCTATGTAAGCCTCTTGGGTTAATAAATTTTTATATATAATGTTAACTTCTTTTGTATATCGATCAACTTCATTTTCAAAAAATGGTTTCCAATAGGGTTTTTCAATGGGGGTTAAGTTCCTAATTTTATCATCAATTTTTCCATCACCATAAAAATTATCCATACATAATAACAAAAATTTTGCTTGTGCTATAAACTCAGCTTTGTGCTTGTATTCTAACTCTTTCTTCCAGGGATTTAATGCCTTATATCCAAATACAGCTAATGCAATTGTTCCTATGGCAGATGCTGACGTTGCAATAAGCATCAATACATCAAGCCAATTTATACTTTTATCAAATGCTAATGTTGTAAAATTAATTAAACCTGTAATCATCAAGCCACCTCATTGTCATTAAAGAGTTCGTTTTCCAGTTCCTTTATTGCTTCTTCGTACTTAGCTTTTCCGCCAAATTCTTTGATGATTTCCATTGGAGTTCCGATTTCTTCAAATGGGTGGAATTTTAAAATTTCTCTGTTTTCAATCTCTTCAATACCGTCATCTGCAAATTTATCAATCAACGCATTTAAGACTTTACGGGCTTTTTCCGAATATTTGCCAAAGTAATTTCTTTTTTTGACTTTTTCTGCTCTTTCTTTTCTTGATAATGGCGGAGTATCAAAAGTTACATGACAGATTAAATCAAACACACTCAGGTCTTTACCTGTTTTTTGTTTAACTTCTTCTCTCAATTCATCAAGCATTACACCTTGTTCTATTAGCTCATCAATAATTGCCGATTTTTTATCAGCTTCTGACCATTTTTTGATGAAATCATCTATTGTAGCAAATTGTGCTTTTAGATTCTTTTTGGTATAATCCACAAGGCTTTCTGTTATTAATTTCCCATCATTGCCGTAATATTGAACTCTTTCACCAACCTGAATTACCTCAATTCCATTTACATAAAATTTTCTAGTAGGTTTTTCTATATCTGTAATATCAATGTCCGGCGGAATTTCTACAATCGTTTCATCATCGGAGAGGTTATCAATAATATTCTCGACCTCTTCTTTAGACTGTTCCTCTTTTGGCATATCTTCATTTTCTTTGACTTCTTTTACCTGAACAGGCTCGCCGTCAAAATCTTTATCTTCAAAAAGTCTTGTAACTCCGCGGAAATCAAGTATTGTAAAATACCATTTGTTATAATCCGTTTTAAGCCTTGTTCCACGACCTATAATTTGCTTAAACTCTGTCATCGAATTTATGTTGCTTTCAAGTACGATGAGTTTACAGGTTTTGGCATCAACTCCTGTTGTCATTAGTTTTGACGTGGTAGCGATTACAGGATATGTAATTTCTGGATCAATAAAGTTATCAAGTTCCTTTTTCCCTTCATCATTATCGCCTGTAATTTGCATTACATACTTTGGATTTTTACTGACTAAATCGGCATTTTCATTAACTAAAGCTTGTCTCATTCTGCTTGCATGATCAATATCCGTACAGAAAACGATAGTTTTATCATATCTATCGTTATTTTTTAAGTACTGAGTTATTCTTTTTGCAACAAGTTCGGTTCTTTCATCCACAACTATTCGTTTGTCATAATCTTTTACATTAAATTCTTCATCTGGAACTTCGTTTCCGTACCTATCAATCGTACCTTCTTTAAGTTTTAAACCGTCTAAATCAATATTAATTAAAGGTCTTATAACTTTATAAGGTGCTAAAAATCCATCCTCAATGCCTTGTTTTAGAGAATATGTATAAATCGGGTCGCCAAAATATTCTATATTTGAAACTTCTTTTGTCTCTTTTGGAGTTGCAGTCAGACCAAGCTGAGTTGCTGATGAAAAATAATCTAAAATTTCCCGCCAGCTTGAATCATCTTTCGCACTGCCCCTATGACATTCATCAATTACAATTAAGTCAAAGAAATCTCTTGAAAATTCTTTATATGCATCTTTATCTTCATTATTTCCTGTAATTCCTTGATACAAAGCCAAATAGATTTCATAAGATTTATCAATATGACGTTTTGTAATCTTAGTCATCTTATCGCCAAAAGGTGCAAAATCCTGACTTTTGGTTTGGTCAATTAAGATATTTCTATCAGCTAAGAACAGAATGCGTTTTTTCTTCTTAGCTTTCCATAAACGCCAGATAATCTGAAATGCCGTATAAGTTTTACCTGTTCCTGTTGCCATTACAAGCAGAACTCTGTCTTGTCCTTTAGCAATAGCTTCGACTGCACGATTTATAGCAATTCTTTGATAGTATCTTGGTTCTTTATTGCTTGCTATATCCTTATGATAAGCTTGGGTATAAATTTTTTCAGTCTCAGCATCTTCCAGTTGTTTATATTTTTTGTATCTTTCCCATAATTCTTGAGGAGATGGAAATTTGTCCAAAGGTAATTCTATTTCTTTTTTACCTAAATTAACTGTTCTGTCATGAAAAATAAAGCCATTACCATTAGATGAAAATACAAAAGGTATGTCCAGCATTTGAGCATATTCCAAAGCCTGTTGGATGCCCGCTCCAATACTATGATTGTTGTCTTTTGCTTCCACAATTGCAAGAGGAATGTTGCTTTTATAATATAAAATATAATCTGCCCGTTTACTTTTGCCACGAGAAACAAGCTTTCCCCTCACTATTACTTTACCATCTGTAAACGAAACTTCTTCTCTAATCTGCGAATCTTTATCCCAACCTGATTTTATAATTGCTGGTGTTATAAATTTTGTACAAATATCACGTTCAGATAACTCTTTTTTATTCATTAAGACCTCGCAGCTTATGAATTAATTGTATCATGAAGATATTTTACTTATTATTGTATAACAATTTAAGTATGTATAATTTGATTAAATTAATATGTACAGTAATAAGCACATAAAGCCTTTAAAGTATTGATTTTACAGACTTTTTATATTGTTATTTTATGATATAAATTGGAGATGGCGGGAGTCGAACCCGCGTCCATCGTGGATAAATGCGAATATCTACGAGTGTAGCAACTTATTAGCTTAATTCGATACGGAAAGTTGCAGAACCTGAATCGAACCAGAGACTTTTTACGGAAGCCTAACCTCCAATGGTTAACTTAATACGCATACCATCATTTGCGTACTGCAGCTTGCATAGTGGTCCGATACTGCCGGCAAGCTGGGCAATATCAGAGGCTGACTGCAAAGTCTGTTATGCAGCTCTACGAGCAGCAGCTCTAGAGAAATCAGCAACTACAACATTATCTGTAGCATTTAATTTTAGTTTGCTCGTTGATAAACGGGAACAGCGCCCGTACTCGCAATCCGGATTTACCAATCACAACGTCAAAACCAGTACATCCCCTCAAATTTATTACATTCTCAATGTGCGTAAATACAGTATATGCCATTATTTAACCTTTTTCAAGTAGTTGAAATTAATAAAATTCTGTTCTTTTCGGCTAGATAATATTGCCACTCTTACAAAATCTTAATTAATCATTTTTGGTAATTTATCCCCAAATAATAAGTGTCAATATATAATTATGAAAGTAAAAAGTTTTTTTAAATTGGTAAACAGAAAGATTAATAAGTATGATAGAGCTGCTTCCAATCCGTTTGAAGCAGCCCCGATTAAGATTACACTTGTATGGGTTGAAGAAGAAACAGACAACAAGCTTGACACTCCAAATTAAGCCAGTTCATTCAAAATGCCTTGATCTCCGATATCAATTCCTTTTTCTTTACATGCTTCCGCCACAAGCTTTTGCTCTGTCGGAAGCAATTTTTCGTATACTGATGAAAGAGCAAATGTTGAGCCGAATGATGCAGCTGCCGCAAGTCCTGCAACTATAACTCCCGCGCCTGATGCCATTCCCAGAACAGCTGCAGGGACAACAAGGTAGCCGGCACATTTAATTGCACATTTGCCAAACTCTTTTAATCCTGATTTCCAATTTGTTCCTTCGACCTTTTCTCCTTTCGTATTATAATCCAGACCGAATGCCCCCGGAACTGTTAAGAAGTCCGCAAGACAAAATATTCCGCCAACCAGAGTTCCGCCAACTGCACCCTTTGCTTTTGCCAATTTTTCGGCACCTTTATTAAACGGTAATACTTTGCTTACTGATACCATAATTCCCCATATATTAACTTAATTCCCTATATATATAAAAATATTTTGTAATAAAGAATTGACTTTTTATTACAAAATATTAAGGAAATTTTTTGTTTTTTTAGTATGTTGTTCTTGTAAGAATGATTTCAGATTCTTTATTGTACAAGTTGTGTTTGTACCATACGCCTTCAAATTCGCCGTCAGGCTTAAATAAATACTGACAATCTTTTGATACAAAATAAATTGCACTTACGGGCTTGCCGGAAATTCGGTACTGAATTGAATAATATGGATAATCCGGATAATCGCCGTATATAAAGTCTATGTACCTGAGTTTTCCGAGAGCATCATAATAATATGCTTTTGAAACATCTTTTTTATCCTGAATAGCATACATATAGATATTTTTCATTTTTTTATAATAAAAAGCTGAAATGTTATACTCTCCAAGCTCTTTATATCCTGCAGAAGCTGCAAAATAGTTATCAAGGTGATTTTTATCTTTCAATTTATCCTTAAACTGCTTTTTAAAATCTTTTTGTTTTTCAATAGGAGATTCAAAAATTATATCCTTAATTTCACTTATAATAGCCTCTTTTTCCATTGTAGACTTATCTATCCAATCATATTGGATATCCGCGATATAAATATCATTGTAGTTTGCAAAAACTGCAAGCGGCATGAATAAGAATAATAAAAGTGATAAAAGCTTTTTCATAGTGACCTCTTTTTATAAAAGTATACATTAAAATTGTAATGAGGTAAACTGTATGATAAATTATATTTTCAGGATAAACTTCACTAAGAAGTTGTAATTTGTGAGCGTTCGTTTATACTAAGCCTCCGGCATGGTGTTTTTGAATTGAAAAACCCAAATCAAAGAATAAAAAACATTTCTTCTCTTTTTTCGATTCACTGATTTAGAAGTTTTATAGTATAATAAATTATATGGTTAGAATTTTAGATGGAAAAAATACCGAGATATTATCAAAAATCGTTTTCAAATTTTTTAGAATTCAGGGGATTTTTACAAGAATACTGGAAGTAGATAATCCGAATATAGTTCCGTGTCTATATACTATGTGGCACGCACATCAGTTTTGTATTTATGGGCTTCCGAACAGGGCTAATACAAATGTACTTATAAGCCGTTCTAAAGATGGAGATGTTATTGCAGATGCTGTAGAAAAATTAGGATTTAAAACAATTCGCGGCTCAAAAGGAAAAAGGGGAGCTGTAGAAGCCAGCATGCAAATGATTGATGCTTTAAAAAATGGTGAAAATTGTGCAATGATGGTGGACGGGCCAAAGGGACCGGTCAGGGTGGTAAAAGACGGTGCTATAAAAATAGCTAAGCTTACAGGTGCGCCTATTGTACCTGTGTACTGGTACTCTAAGAATTTTACCTGGGTGAAATTTCCTTCCTGGGATGCTATGAGATGTCCTATTTTTGCAACCAACTTAATTAATGTATATGGTGAGCCTATTTATGTATCGCCGGATGGTGATGAGGAAGAAGCCCGCCAAAAGTTACAAAGAAGTCTTGAAGAACTTGAACAGAAGGCTCCAAAAGCATTTGATGAGGTATACAAATTCGGAATATGGAGACGAAAAAAGTAAAACTACTTGCTATTCAGATGGAATCTGCAATAGGTAATGTTGAATTAAACATTGAAACAGTCAGGAAACTGGTTAGGGCAAATTTAGAGAAATTTCAGTATGCTGATTTTGTATTTTTGCCTGAATTATGGACTGTCGGCTGGGATTGTCAGTCTTTTCCCGATAGTGCGGAAACTCTTGAAGACTCAAAAGCTGTAAAAATGCTTGCAGAAATTGCAAAAGAATTTAGTGTGAATATTTTTGGCGGCAGTTTTGTTCGCAAGAAAGACGGAAAGCTTTATAATACCTGTCCTGTGGTAAATAGAAATGGTGAGATTGTTTGCTGTTACGACAAAAATCACCTTTATTCATATAATGGCGATACAGAAAACAGTTATATAACTGCGGGGGCAAATCCTGTAATGGTAGAAATTGAAGGGGTAAAATTCGGTATATCAATTTGTTATGACATTCGTTTTCCTGAAATTTACAGAGCTTACAGAAAAGCAGGTGCCGATATTCTTGTCAATATGGCTGCCTGGCCAAAATCAAGAAAAATTCACTGGGATACGCTTACAACCGCAAGAGCGGTTGAGAATCAATCGTATTTTGTAGCTCTCACTCAGACCGGTCTTCTCGCGAGCGGTTTAGAAAATCTTGGACATTCCATGATTATCGATTATGACGGTAAAATAATGGATGAAATTGAGGAAATTGAGGGTGGAATTTATGCAGCGGTTGACCTAGAAAAAATGTACGAATTCAGAGAAAAATGCACTCTCTTAAAAGACATTAAAAACTCTTATGAGGTAGTAAAAAATGAAAAAAATTTTTGCGGCAATACTTGTAATATTCCTGATTCTGTCTGTTCAACAAAGTGAAGCTAAGCAGGAGAAGGATGACTTTTCTGCCGTAATAAAAAATTCCGGTGTGGAAAAAAATTCTATTGCCGTTTCAATTAAAGACTTGAATACAGGCACATCTGTATATAGTTTAAATGAAAAAATCCTTATGCATCCGGCTTCTGTCCAAAAGGTTTTAACCCTTATTCCTGCGGTTGATGTACTTGGAGAGGATTACGAGTTTACAACAACGCTTTATAAGAGAGGTGAGGATAGTTATGTTATTAAGCTTGGCGCAGATCCTTATCTTACAACGTCAGATTTAAAAGATCTTGCTGGCAATATCGAGCTTGAAACAAAGAAGGTGTATATAGATGACAGTATTCTGGAGAAAAAAGACTGGGGAGAAGGCTGGCAATGGGATGATGATATGAATGTCTTAATGCCGAGATTTAATTCTTATAATCTTGACGGGAATTTAATGCAGCTTACAATAATGCCTGCAGAGCAGGGCGAAGCTGCTGTAATTTTAAACCCCAGTAAATATCCGATTGTTTTTATGAACAATGTTGTAACGGGTAAAAAAAATGAGGTTAAAGTGACGCGTGACAGTTCTTTTTCTTCCAATACACTTTTTCTTAACGGAACAGTAAGCAAACCGGAGGTTGTTCGGATTCCTATTAATAACTTGCAACGTTATTTTGATATAAGATTTACAAATGTTCTTCATGATAAAAAGATTTATATGCAACAAAATCTTATAGTTGACGGAGTTAAACCGGAGGATAAGGAGCTATATAAAATTACCCATCCAATTTCGCAAGCAGAAGAAGATATTTTAAAAAACAGTAATAATATGGTATCGGAAACTCTTGTGAAACTTGCCGGCGGGAAAATGTATGATGATAAAGGAACTGATGTTAACGGGATAAAAGTTTTTAATGAATACTGCAAAAAAATAGGGCTTGATAATTCAAGAATCAGGATTACTGACGCAAGCGGTGTTTCTAAAAATAATTTAATGAATGCAGATTTTATCTCTGAATTTTTAATAAAAACTAAAGATAATCCGGTTATGGACAAACTGCCTTCTCCGGGAGAAGGTACGCTTGCTCTCAGAATGCTTCCGTTAAAAAACAATTTAAAGGCTAAAACCGGTACGCACAGTGACTTAAGTTCAATTGCCGGATATTTAACAACTAAAAAAGGAAACAAATACGCATTTTGTATAATAATTAATGATACAACTGCAACAACATCAGATATGAAAACTCTTGAAGATTATCTGCTGAGAGAGGCATATTTGAGATTATAAGAGTGGGTTAGATATAAATTTACTGCATTTAAGGGTTTTGGGATTTTTGAAATTATGTTATTTTAAAAATTGACCATGTTTCAAATTATTGCACAGTATTTAGAATATTTAGAGTTGGAAAAAGGTCTCTCGCAAAATACGATAGATGCGTACAGGCGTGACCTTTCGGAATTTTTGCAGGGAATAGAAGATATTGATAAAATTGACAGAATGGCAATAAATTTATTTGTTAGAAAACTAAGAGAAAACAAATTAGCAGCCACAAGTGTGATAAGAAAAATTGCTTCTCTAAGAGGTTTTTTCAAATGGGCATCATCAACGGGAATCATAACAAAAAATCCGGCTTCAACTCTTGAGCAGCCAAAAGTTCCGCAGAGATTACCCAAAGTCATATCAATAAAAGAGATTGAAGAAATGCTTCATAACAATCTTACACCTTTAAATCATGTTATTATGGAACTTCTTTATAGCTGTGGGTTGCGGGTTTCGGAACTTGTTAACTTAAAACTTTCGGATATTGATTTAAACTCCAAATATGTTCGTTGTTTTGGTAAAGGCTCAAAGGAAAGAATTATTCCTATGGGGGAGACTGCTAAAAATATAATAAGAGAGTATTTGCCTGAGAGAGAGTTAGTTCTCAGGAAGAATAATTTGAATACAAAATACTTACTTATTTTGCCAAACGGACGAAGGATAACAAGGCAGGATGTTTATACATTTATCCATACTCAGGGAAAATTAATTCACAAAAACATTTCACCGCATACTTTAAGACATAGTTTTGCAACACATTTGCTTGAAAACGGGGCTGATTTAAGGGTAGTGCAGGAGCTTTTAGGACATAGCGATGTTTCAACAACACAACTCTATACGCATATTAGTAAAAAAAGATTGAAAGATGTTTATTTTTCTATAAATAGTGATAAATAAAAATTTTTATTAATTTTATACAAACCGGAAATGTAATACATTTTTTGTATTATATTATTTCCGGTTTGTAATTATAGTTTAATTTAATTCAGCTTTGATTTTAATGAAAATTTCATCAAGTTTGGAAGAATCTTTTATACCGCCCTGTGCAAAATTAGGACGTCCGCCTCCGTTTGCGCCGGTTGCTTTTGCAATTTCACCGACAATTTTTCCGGCATTAATACCTTTTTTAACGAAACTATCAGTTACTTTTGATACAACCATTTTTTCATTAGCAAGAATAATAATGCTTTCTCCTAGTTTATTTGCCAAAAATTCGATACCGGCTTTAATTTCATCTGCACCAAAGTTCTCGATTTTGGCAATGAACAATTTTCCGCCTTCAATATCTTCTGCTTTTGATATGAATGTTGCGAATTTATTTCTTGCCATTTCAGCTTTAGTTTCTTCAAGAGATTTTTGAAGCTCCTTGTTTTCATCGAGGAGTTTTTCAACTCTTGTTTCAACTTCATCGAAGTGAACTTTGAATCTTGAAGCGAGCTTGTCTATCTCAATAGATTTTGCGTTCAAGTATTTTATGGCAGCTTCCGCAACAACAACTTCAATTCTCCTTGTGCCGGCGGCAATTGCACCTTCTGATACAATTTTAACCAGCCTCAAGTCTGCCGTATTTGAAGCGTGGGTACCAGCACAGAACTCTTTTGAAATAACTTCTGAATCATTGTCGAAAGATTCTTCGCAGCTACAGCTACTTCCGCAACCACAATCTTGGGAGTCATGATGAGCCCCGCAGCCGCAATCGTGTTTGTGGTGTTTACTGCCTCCGATAGATACAACTCTTACGACATCTTCGTATTTTTCGCCAAAGAGTGCTGTTGCTCCGGTTAATTTAGCTTCTTCTATATCCATAACATCAGTATGAACAGGGAGTTTTTCGCCTATCCATTTATTCATAATATCTTCGGTTTTCTGAATTTCTTCCGGAGTCATTGCACGTGAGAAAGTAAAGTCAAATCTCATTCTGTTTTCTTCAACCTGAGAACCGGCTTGTTTTACTTCGTCACCGAGAACTTTAATCAAAGCCGCTTGCAAAAGGTGGGCAGAAGTATGGTGAACTCTGATTTGGGCTCTCCTTGCGGAATCTATCTGGGCGAAAACATATTCGCCGATATTAACTTCGCCGTTAACAATCTGGCATCTGTGTACAAAAAGATGATTAACTTTGAATGTTGTTAAAACTTCCGCTTTTAAATTTTCGTTAACAATAAATCCGCTGTCGCCGACCTGACCGCCGCATTCTGCATAGAAAGGAGTTCTGTCTAACACAATATCCGTAAAACCTTCTCCCTCAATAGTTGCAAGAATTTTAGCTTCACAGCAATCAACAAGGTAGCCGACAAACTCGGTTGAACCCACTTGTTCTTCAACTTTTGCATACTTAATATCACCGGTTACTGAAATTTTTTCGGCAGCAGCCTTTGCTCTGTCTTTCTGTTCCTGCATTGCTGCTTTAAAACCTTCTTCGTCAACTTTTAAGCCGTTTTCTGATGCAATTTCTTTTGTAAGTTCAAACGGAAAACCGTATGTGTCGTAGAGTTTGAATGCGCTTTCACCGTCAATATCTTTCTTGCCGGAAATAAATTCTTCAAGCATTTTGTATCCTCTATCGAGAGTTTTTGCGAATCTTTCTTCCTCTTTTTTTATCACATCGATAACTTTAGCCTTATTTTTAATCAATTCCGGATAAGCTTCACCGTAATTATCAACTACAACATCAACCAATTTGTAAAGGAAAGGAAGCTCCATTCCCAGAATTTTACCGTGTCTGAGTGCGCGTCTTAAAATCATTCTGAGTACATAACTTCTGCCTTCATTGCCCGGAATAACTCCGTCAGAAATCAAGAAAGTAACGCATCTTGCATGGTCTGTGATAATTCTCAAAGAGATGTCTGTTTTTTCACTACCGGTTTTCCACTCCCCTTTGGCATTTTGTGCCGCTTCTCCCGTAAGTGGGGCAGAAGTCGGAATGCGTGAGTCTTTTGAATATAATACTCCGCTCATTTCTGAAACTTTGTCCAAAATAGGTCTTAGTAAATCTGTTTCAAACGTTGAAGCGACACCCTGACAGACCATTGCAATACGCTCCAGACCCATTCCGGTATCAACATTTTTCTTTTCTAAAGGTGACTGGTTACCTTCTTCGTCTTGATAAAGTTCTGTAAATACAAGGTTCCAAATCTCAACCCATCTGTCGCATTCACAAGTATCAATTCCGCATCCTCTAGGGTCATTGCATTTGTATTCTTCGCCTAAATCATAATGAATCTCTGAGCAAGGACCGCAAGAACCGGAAGCTCCAGGAGGTCCCCAGAAATTATCTTTTTTGCCTTTTCTTTTGATACGTTCAGCAGGAACACCAATACTTCTCCATATATCGAAAGCTTCATCATCCGTTTCAAAAATAGTTATCCATAATCTGTTTTTGTCTAATTTTAAAACTTCTGTTACAAATTCCCAGGCCCAAGGAATAACTTCTTTTTTATAATAATCTCCGAAGGAAAAATTTCCGAGCATTTCAAAGAAAGTATGATGTCTTGGCGTTCTTCCTACATTTTCGATATCCGAATCTTTACCGCCGGCACGTGCACATTTCTGGCAGGAAGTTGCTCTTGCAGGTTCATAAGGACATTTTTGAATCCCTAAAAATATTGGCAAAAACTGAAGCATACCGGCTGTTGTTAATAATACTGTAGGATTATCAGGCACAAGGCTTGAACTTTCCACAATAGTATGCTGATGTTTATCTTTAAAATAATCTAAATATAATTTTCTAATCTCATTTCCTTTAAGCATATAATTAATCCCTTTATCTTACACATAAATTAATTATACCTCAAAGAAATAATTTGCCCTTATAGAATATGTTAACAGAAACGAATTTTTTGAATTTTTGTTTGGCAGAGCTGTTTCACCTGCAATTGGGCAGATGTGATAGAGAACGCTTGAAGCATAGAATTAAAGGCGGGTTTTATAAAGAAAACTTAAACACCATTCTTTTTAGCTTTGTTTTTGGTAATTTTTGCATTCATCATCGGGAGCAAAAGCCCTAAAGTGATTGCAGAGTATGCAATCCCTGATGCGTGTGCGAGGTTAAGTTTCCACATATTTTTCTTGGCAAAAGCCGTACCTTTTGCGGCTACTTCATTATGAGTTTTGAGACTCATGTCATTCAACCAGTGTTTCAAACCTTTACCCTCTTTTTTGTAGTTAAACAAATCTTGCCCTTTTTTATCAAGGAGGTTACCTACACCCTTTGCAGCAAAACCTCCAAAGACAAGCCAGTTTAAGAATCCGAGATAATCTCTTGTCATTGATTCTCTGAGTTCTGTTCCGTTATCCGCAGCCATAAATCTTCCGATAATATTAGAAGCATAAACCGTTTTAATAGCATTGCCGCTTGTAACAGGACCTGTAAATTCAAGTTTTTTTGCAAATTGTTTGAAATTCTTTACTCCCATAACGCTAAATACCATTCCTGCCATTAGAGCACTTGCACCAATTTTTTTGAATAACAAAAATCTGTCCTTTTTCTGTTCGCATCTTTCTGATGAAGTATAATCAACATCACCAACAAAACCTTTTTTGCCGGTTCGTTGTTCTGTAATTTTTCTGTTTAACCATTGATTTGTTAACCCGAGAACACAAGATGCGCAGATTGCTCCAAAGGCTTTTACTTTATTTACATGTGAAATTTTATTGACAGCACTTTCGATTTCTTTACCGTTCTTCTTTGTGAAAATATCTTTTGCCATATCGTGAGTATCGCGCAAAATATTTTCAAGTTTGGCAGAGAGTTTATGGTTTCCGATGTTTAATTCCGTATCACGCTCCGCACCAAGTGCATTTGCAAGCCGTTTTTCAATAATGGAAAGCGCAGCTTTTTTGTCATCTTTTGTTATGCTTTCATCTTTGATAAGTGTTTTTAAAGTTCTTATAAAACCTTTTTCACTTTTCAGATTATTTTGAATGCCGCTATATTCAGGATTGTCCCAGCGAATTTTATCCCATCTTGCTTCATCAATCCATTCAACTTTTTCCCAGTTAATGTCTTTGAAACGGTTTATTTCTTTTCCGTCCCTGCCTGAAATATTTTCAAGAACAGTTTTAAGATAATCATCGATATTACCGCTCTTTTTCCAGACCTGATTAAGTGTTTCCAAAGATTCTTGCGAATACCAGCTGTCAGGGTTTATTTTAACCTCCGGCTGAATCTTTTTTGATGCGATTTTAGAAATTCCCATTGCAAACAAGCCGGCAGAAAGACAGTTAATAAAAGTTCCGCTTATTTCTCTGATAAAAGTTTCTGCACCGGCAAATTCATTTCGGGCTTTTGTATCATAATAAGCACGCGGGATTACCATTGCTCCTATATCGAGTCCGACTGCATTTACCATTTCGTTCATATCGCAGGTTCTTAAAGCTCCTGTTACCATACCATCTAACGGTCCTTTGAATCCTACATTGCTATTTATATTGTTTACTTTCATTAATTGTCCTTTCCAAGTCCTGTCAAAATATATAAAAAAAGCCCCGTTTACTATAACGGGACTTTTTAAGTTTAAATTCTTATAAATGAAAAATTACATAACAGAATTACTCAAGTCCCGAGCTAGAACCGGAGCAATTGGAGGATGAATTATTTGCTAATTCGAAGTGTAATTTATTCATAATACTAAAGTATACACCTTAAAGATTAAATCTGTCAATAACCATACAAAATTGTCAAAAAGTTAATATTTTTCATTTCAAAATTTTATCAGCGGTTATACTTAATATAATTTAATATTTATTGTTACAAATTTGCGCTAATTTAAATTTTATGATAGATTTTCAGTAGGACTAAAGTAGTGAGGATTTATGAAAAGCACAACACTAAGAAGATCAAATATTACTAAAGAAAAAGTTGCAATGATGGAAGCATTAAATCGTTACAATAGTTCCCATCAAGAGCGGGGGTATTACAGAATCCAGAGCAAGAATAAAGAGTTGGATGCTCTATGGCAATCTTTTGGGGTTAAATCTCAAAAAAATGAGAAAGCTCCTCAGGTTTATTTTGTTGCGGGTTTAATAGCAGGGGTTATAATTACCTTGTTAATCACTACTTTTGTCAGTTTGCTTATTAATTTTTCTACCCCAAAAGATGATAGTGCTGTACCGGTTCGCAAATCTGTTTCTGAATCATCCGGTAAGTTTTCATTTATTCCCGCTGATAGTACTTCTGCCAACAGGGGCGTAGAACCTGTTTCACTTAATGAGGAGTATATTGTAAAAGAGGGTGATACTCTGGAAAGCATTATTATCAGATTTTATGGCGCTTTTGATATGAACAAAGTCAGTGCAATACAGGAAGTAAATAAAATGACTAACCCTAATGCATTGTCAATTGGTCAAAGGCTAATAATACCTATGAATCACTAATTTATGGTTAAAGTAAAATCAAAATACGTATGTCAGAGCTGCGGATATGAAACAGCGGGATATTTAGGAAAGTGTCCGGAGTGCGGGAGTTGGGGAACTTTTGTTGAAGAAGTAGATACACCTGTTAAGAATGTTTCTAAGGTGGAAGTTTCTGATAGTTTTCCGCCGATGAAGCTTGATGAAATAAAAATGAATTCTGAAATCAGAATGAGTACCGGTATTTCAGAATTTGATAGGGTTTTAGGCGGGGTTAAATATACCGGTTCCGCGGGTATAGCTGCCGGTAAAGCGTCTTCTGGAAAAGGCGGGGATTTTTGCGGTGGGATTGTACAGGGTTCTCTGGTGTTGCTTGCAGGTGATCCGGGGATTGGAAAATCAACTCTGTTATTACAAACTGCAGGCGAATTATGCAGGAATAACAAAAAAGTTTTATATATATCAGCAGAAGAATCTGCAGGACAGATTAAATTACGCTCAGAGAGGTTAGGGGTAAAGTCTGATAATTTGTATATTTATCCGCAGATAAATTTAGAATTAATTAAAAAACATATAGAAGAGATGCTGCCGGATTTAGTAATTGTTGATAGTATTCAGGCAATTTATACTTCACAAATTCAGAGTTCCGCAGGTAGTGTTTCCCAGATTAGAGAATGCTGTAATATTCTTATGCAAGTTGCAAAAACAAAAAACATTTCGGTAATTGTAATCGGGCATGTTACCAAAGAAGGTAATATTGCCGGTCCGAAAGTTTTAGAGCATATGGTAGATACTGTTATACAATTTGAAGGGGACAAGTACAAGTCATATAGAATTTTGCGCTCAATAAAAAATCGTTTTGGTAATACTTCGGAAGTTGGAATTTTTGAAATGGGAAATTGCGGATTAACAGAGGTTATTAATCCGAGCGCATTGTTTCTCAAAGAGTATAACCAGACACAGACTCCCGGAAGTACGATTATTGTAACAAGTGAAGGTACTAGACCTCTGTTAGTTGAGATTCAGGCTCTTGTCGGAACAACTCCTTATCCTGCTCCGAGAAGAGTTGCAAATGGTGTTGATACTGGAAGAGTTTTGCAAATTCTCGCTGTTTTGGAAAAAAGAATTGGGTTGAATTTATCAAAGCAGGATGTTTATGTGAATGTTATAGGTGGTATTGATGTTACGGAACCGGCAGCTGATTTGGGAATTGCTCTGGCAATTGTAACCTGCGTAAGAGATGTCGTGTTTGATTCACATACTGCAATTATTGGCGAGATTGGACTTTCCGGAGAAATAAGAGCGGTTAATCACATTGAAAGACGGATAACAGAAGCTCAGAAATTGGGATTTAAACGGATAATTATACCTGCGGCAAATGAATTGCAGGAAGATATTAAGGGTATAGAGATTGTTAAAGTTAAAAAGATTCTGGAAGCGATCACAAGGGGTGTAAAGAGCGAGGGTTAAATATATTTCGGCTGGGTAATTCAGGCTGCCGGTGTGTTGTTTGATAGGGTAGATATAATTTTACAATAAGACAGGTTTTTTATTACTATGGATTGTAAGTTTAGGCAAAAACTGATGAATATTGACAAAAGAATAAACGCTTCAGGATAATGCGGGAAGCAGGTATTAATTGATTTTTGCCTTCCGGAAGAAGCGAAACATTAGTAAAATAAGGTAGAAGATAATATGATAATTGACGCGCATACTCATATTGGAAATTCTTTCTGGGGAGAGTTTTCTCCGGAATTTTTACTTGAAATCATCGGAGACGATGTAGATATTGCAATTTGTTCAAATCTTGAGGGTATTGACAGTTTTACGGGTAAGGATGAAATTGAATGCAATATTGATATGCTTAATGCCTGCAAAAAATATCCTAAGCTGAAACCGCTGGCGGTCTGTGAAGTTGATAGGACTGAAAATGCGGATAAAATTCGTAAACTTTTATCAGAACATAAGGAATTTATCGGACTGAAATTTCATCCGGAATTCACAAAACTTGCGGCAGATTCTGACAGATATAACGATTATTTAAAGGTTGCACGTGAGTATAAAATGCCATGTCTGTACCATTCCGGTCATATCAAGTCCCGTTTTTCTTCGCCGGAATTGATTTACAAAAAAGCGAAGATGTTTCCTGATGTTCCGATAATTTTGGGACATCTCTCAACAACTACGAGGGAGTGTCATGAAAGAGCAATAGAAATCATGCTTGAATCTATAGAAAAAGAAACGGCAACCCTGTATGCTGATGTTTCATGGGTCGGGATTGAAGATTCCATTATGTTGATTGAAAAGTTAAAAAACACTAAAAAAGGCGATTATACAGAGAGAATAATGTGGGCATCGGATGCTCCGGTCGGTGATTTTAATCAGAAAAGGGAGTTGTATTCAAAAAATTTAACAGAGTTCCCAAAAAAGATTTTTGAATATTTCGGAGATAGAAATCTGCTGGACAATTTGATGTATGGGAATGCTGCGAAACTTTTCAGGATTAATTCTTTTTAAGCTGTGTTTTTGACGGTTTATAAATTTGGAAAAAATAAAATTATCCGTGCTTTTAAGTTTGATTCTCTTACTTTAGTGGTAAGTAAATTATGTATTATTTCTGCTTTTACGGTTTGTAAACATTTTCTATATATGTTATTATGTTCATGTAGATTTTTAGTGGTCTTATAAATAAAACCCAAGGAGGTGTTTATGAAAGGTTTTGCAATGCTTAAAATTGGAGAGACCGGTTGGATTCAAAAGGATACTCCGAAGTGCGGTCCGATGGATGCGATTTGTCGACCGTTAGCACTTGCTCCGTGTACATCCGATATTCACACAGTATGGTCGGGTGCTATTGGAGAAAGGCACAATATGATTCTCGGGCATGAAGCTGTCGGTGAAGTTGTTGAGGTGGGAAGTCTTGTTAAAGATTTCAAACCGGGAGATAAAGTTCTGGTATCGGCAATAACTCCGGATTGGAATTCTCTTGAAGCTCAGGAGGGTTATGCTATGCATTCTGGAGGTATGTTATCCGGATGGAAGTTCTCAAACTTTAAAGATGGTGTTTTTGCCGAATATTTCCACGTAAATGATGCAGATGGAAATCTGGCACATTTGCCTGAAGGAATCAGCCTTGAAGCAGCTTGTATGATTAGCGATATGGTTCCGACAGGATTTCATGGTGTAGAACTTGCTGATGTACAGTTTGGTGACAATGTTGTTGTTATAGGTATTGGACCGGTCGGGCTTATGGCTGTTGCAGCAGCTGCAATCAGGGGTGCTGCAAATATTTATGCAGTAGGTTCAAGAAAAAATTGTGCCGATCTTGCATTAGAATTTGGAGCTACGGATATTATCAATTATCGTGAAGGTGATATTCTAGAGCAGATTATGGATAAAACAAAAGGCAAAGGTGTTGATAGAGTTATTGTTGCAGGCGGTAACAATGATACTTTCGATCAGGCGATAAAAATGCTTAAGCCTGGAGGAAAAATTGGAAATGTAAATTATCTCGGCGAAGGTGATTATGTTAAAATCCCGCGTGTAGAATGGGGTTGCGGTATGGGGCATAAAATGTTGATGGGTGGACTTATGCCTGGTGGCAGACTCCGTTCCGAAAAACTTGCAAGGCTTGTTCTTACCGGAAGAATTCATCCTGAAAAATTAATCACTCATACTTTCCATGGTCTGGAAAATGTTGAGCCGGCTTTAATGCTTATGAAAGATAAGCCTAGAGACTTAATAAAACCTTTGGTAATTATTGATTAAAGTTTTTTACAATGTAATTGGCGGGTGATATACCCGCCAATTTTTTAAATTAAGTTCGCAACGATGTAACAAATTGTAAAAATCTATACAATTTAATTAAAGTTTTTTTAGAATCTGCCGTAATAAAAAAGTATAGGTTAGATAATGTGAAAGGAACTTTGAACATGTCAGGTTTTAATGTTACTTTGAGGGATGGGACCATTGTTAATGTAACGGAGGACGAAAGTCTTGAAGATATTTTGATTGAACTAGGTTATGAGTTAGAAAATATTGAGGATATTCTGCTTAAAACAGATGACGAAGTCGAAAATATTTTTGGTGACATAGATAATGGGAACGGTACATCAAATACAAATGAACGTGAGCAATTAAAAGCCAGATTTATTGAAAACAATTATGAAGTAAAATTGGCGGAAGACGGGCTGACGCCAAGGAAAGCTTACAATAATGCTATTCAAAATATGCGTAACAGATATGACTATGATAATTTAAAGGAATATTATCGTATTGACGAAACGGATCTGTATGAAGTGAAAAATGGAGATAATCTTTGGAGTATAGCTAAAAAAACTCTTGAGATGGAAGGTTTACCTACGGATAATAAGTCAATAAACGATCGTATAGCACAGATTGCTAATCTCAATGATATTAACAATGTTAATCTGATAAGGATAGGTCAAAAACTAATCTATAAACTGACAGAGACAGGGATTCAAAAAGTGAAGGATGCTGATAACAATTCGGCTACAGCATTTGGAAGAGAGACCGGCAATGTAAATCTGGCAGCCGTCGATGCCGGAGAAGCTGTTGTAGTAAAAGGCAGTGAATCTACAACTAAAGAATCTCCTGATGGTGTAAATACGGGTTTCGGAGTTACTGCTGAGAGCGAAGGTAATGGGGTTGCAGATAACGTGGTGATAGCCGCTGGAGCTGTTGGATACCCTTCTGTTATGGAAGGATGTGAATCTACAATTACTGTATCCCTAAACGGTTTAAATATGGGCTCCGGTGTTCCTGTGGATAGAAATGGCAATGAGCTCAAGACTGTAGATGGAGCAAATAATTTTGCTGATCCTAAGTTTAAAGAGGGTGGCGGAATTATGAAATATACTTCGGGTGATACTGTAATGTACCAGATTACTTATAAAGAGGATGGATCATTATCAAGCGGGGTAAAACTTACTGCTTCAAGCATTGAAAAACTTTTAAAACTCCGTCAGAATTTTATAGCAGTAAAAAACAAAGTTAGATCAGTTCAGAATGCCTCAGATGCAGGCGCAGCTTCAATAAAGGCTGAAAATCTTGCAGCACTAAAAGAGCTTGTGACAATATCGTGTGGTAATATTCAGGTAATTAGAAATGTTATAGAAAAACTCAGGGTTAACAATTATGTAGACAGAACTTCAGACGATTATAAAGCTTTTGTTCAGGATATTTTGCTTACTAAAAATGCAGATGTTGTAAGAGCATTGTTATTTGATGCTTCTGGCAAACCAATATCAAATGTCTTAACAAATGATAAAATTGCACATGAAATGGTTGCAGTAATGTGTCAGGAAATAAGACGAAAAGAAAAAGCAGGAGAAAAGCTTTCTGATGTGGAAATCAACCTGAAAAATGTGGTAGCAAATTTTATGGATCAGGGCGGGTATTATATAGAAGCTGATACTGAAAAAAATATTCATAAAAAATGGATGTCATACGATAATATGGACGGAATTCCTATGTATCAAACTAAAGTTGGTGACCACTGGTATTATGCCAAAGATTCTGTTTTACTTGATGAATTTTTGACAAAATTAGGAGCTGCTGATTCTGATGATAAGAAAGCGGCATTATTCAAAGAATACATAAAGACTGCAGATTCCGAGCTTGCAAAATGTCTGGCAGAAAATGTTAAGAATTTATGTGCAGCTGATGAAGATATAATATCACTTGTAAATGCTAACGGAATGGAAGTTATAG
>CAZXQM010000023.1:0-5674 GCA_964643455.1 uncultured Vampirovibrio sp.
GATAATATTATTGATAAATTTACTCTCGGCTGGGCGCCAAATAAATATGATGTTTTATATAAAGAATTAAAAAAAGAGTTTAAAGATGATGTTCTGGAGAAAGCCGGTTTGATTCTAAAATCAAATTCCGGCGGCTGGATTGACCGCTTCAGAAACAGAATAATTATTCCTATTCAAAATGAAAACGGCGAATTTGTCGCATTTGGCGCACGCGCTGTTGATGAAGGTCAGAATCCTAAATATTTAAACTCCTCCGATTCCCTGATTTATAACAAGAGTAAAATTCTTTTCGGGCTTTATACTGCACAGGAAGCAATAAAAAATGAAGACGGTGTTCTTATAATGGAAGGATATTTTGATGTTATTTCCGCTCAAGCTCACGGAGTAGAAAATGCCGTTGCTTCCTGCGGAACTGCGCTCACTGCAGAGCATGTGAAACTGCTTTCAAGATATACAAAATCAAGAAAAATATTTTTATCATTTGATACTGATAATGCCGGTATTAACGCAACTAAAAAGGGCAGTGCGATTATAAAAGAAACATTGTCTACACTCGGAGATATTAAACAGTTTGATGAAAGCCACATATCTTCAACCGCAGATAATAAATATGCCTGTGAAATTCGTGTAGTTTCTCCCCCGCAAGGCAAAGATCCGGATGAATTTATAAGAACAATGGGAGGTGAAGCTTTTAAAGAATATATAAAAAATGCTCCGCTTCTTATAGATTTTCTATTGAATAATATCTTGAAAGAAAAGAGTGCCGCAAAAACTCCTCAGCAAAAAGCCGAACTTGTTGAACAGATAATAGAAATTTTAAAAGACATTAATAATAAAATAATTCAATCAGAATATGTCAAAATGGTTTCATCAATATTGAATGTCGATGAAAATGCTATGCTCAAAGAGCTTGCCCGTCATGAAAATTTAATACGCCAGACTGAACGTCCGAATTTTAATAAACAAGTTGTAACAAATTCTTCACAATTCGAAATAAAAGCGCAAAAAAATTTATTGAGCGTTTTTCTAGCAAGTGGCAATATTCTAAGTTACCAACAACTAAATGAATTATTACCCGAAAATATCATTCATGATGAAACGTTAATAATTGTAAAAAATACAATTGACAAATTAGCGTGTACAATAAATAATGTTAAGGAATTGGTAAAAGGTTTGTACACGGAATTCATTGAGGATGATAATTTGACCCGAATATTAACCGATATAGTTGAACTATCTGAGTCATTCAACGGACTTCAACCGGATGAGTTTGAAAAAGCAGTAAAGGAAAACGTTGCTCGACTCAAAAAATGTTATCATGAAAAAGAAGCCGAAAACATTCGCCGGCAATATAAGCAGGTGAATGATGATGACATAGAAGCATTAAAATTACAAATGCAGCTTAGAGATAAAATAAAATTAAGGACTGGAGATAAATAATGACCCAAAAAAGAAACTCGCATTCATCAGTTGTAAGTGTCGAAGATGAAAATATTGATTTATTAGACTTTGACACCGAAAAAGAAGATGATGATGCTGTAGATTACATTGAAACAGATTTAGGCACAGACAATATTGAAGATATCATTACTTCGTCAAAATTAGGTGAAATGAAAAGTGATGATTTTTATATGATGGATTCCGGTGATTCTTCAAGAGATTCTGAGTTAGATACAGAAATTTCAAAAGGTTTTGCTGTAGAAGATCCTGTAAGGCTTTATTTAAGAGAAATCGGAAGAATTAAGCTTTTATCTACAAGTGAAGAAATTGAACTTGCAAGAAAAATTATACAGGGCGGCACTCCCGGTGCTATTGCAAAGCGCAAATTAGTTCAAGCAAATTTAAGGCTTGTTGTAAGTATTGCTAAAAAATATGTCGGCAGAGGTATGCTTTTCTTAGATTTGATTCAGGAAGGTAATTTGGGTTTAATAAGAGCAGCCGAAAAATTTGACCACGAAAGAGGTTTTAAATTTTCAACTTATGCAACCTGGTGGATTAGACAAGCTATAACAAGAGCAATTGCTGATCAGGCAAGAACGATACGTATTCCTGTTCACATGGTTGAAACTATTAATAAATTAAAGAAAGTTACCCGTCGTTTGGCTCAGGAACTTTCAAGAAAACCTACCGAGGAAGAATTGGCTTCCGAAATGGGCGTTTCAATTTCTAAATTAAGAGAAATTGTTAAAATTGCACAGGAGCCTTTGTCACTTGAAACTCCTATAGGAAAAGAAGAAGATTCAAGGCTGGGTGATTTTATTGAAGATAAAGAAGCCGATGCACCGATTAAGACAGTAGCTTCCGAACTTTTGAGAGAAGATTTAGCTGAAGTTCTATGTACATTATCTCCTAGAGAAAGAGATGTATTGAGATTAAGATTTGGTATGGACGACGGTCGCCAGAGAACATTGGAAGAAGTCGGGCAATTGTTCGGTGTAACACGTGAGCGTATCAGACAAATCGAAGCAAAAGCTCTCAGAAAGCTTCGTCATCCAAATAGAAGCAAACGCTTAAGAGAATATGTAGAAAACTAAAAAAATAAAAATCCTGTATTCAAACAGGATTTTTTATTTTTAGGATCAATATAAAATTACTATTTTTCTATAAAATCTGTAAGTCCTTCTGTAATACCTTCTGCAACATTACGAGCAAATGTTTCATCTGTATATATAAGTGTGTCGGCAGGATTTATCATATATGCCACTTCTATAAGAACCCCAACGTACTCAACCGGTCTTATTACAGCAAAACTAGCAGTGTGTACTCCATTTTTCTTGGTACCGGCAGCTTTTGTAATTGATTTTTCAAGAATATTTGCAAGTTCTTTTGAGTTCCGGTTAAAATAATATAAGCCGGTACCTTTATGCATTGACTTATCAAATTTAACATTACCGATAGAATTCATATGTATACTTAAATATATATCTACATTATTTGCTTTAGCTATTGCAATTCTGTCCTTTAGAGTAATCATACCATCACACTCACGTGTCATAATAACATTAGCACCTTTTTGCCTTAATATTTGCTGAAGTTCAAGTGCTATTTTTAAATTTATATCCTTTTCTTTATCCCCAAGACACCCCATAGCACCGTTTTGAGTTCCGCCATGTCCGGCATCCACGAGAATCGTACAATCCTTGAAAGTTTTTGGAACTTCACTTACCTTAAAAGTATAAGCACCATCTTGAAGAGTTACATTATAAAAATATCTTTTAGGTTTCTGAATATTCAAAGTATAAACAGATGAGTCTGACAGTTCCGGATTATATACTCTAAATAAAATTTCTTTATCTCCGTCTTCCACGGTATAAGGCAAATTCTTTGTAAACGATATTGTTTGAACTGATGCATTTTTATACTTCATACTCCCAGTGTTAATAAAATCTGCAATGGAATTATCCGCATCTGAAA
The DNA here is from genome assembly GCA_964643455.1 of uncultured Vampirovibrio sp. Lineage (GTDB taxonomy): Bacteria > Cyanobacteriota > Vampirovibrionia > Gastranaerophilales > Gastranaerophilaceae > CAG-196. The sequence goes on from CAZXQM010000023.1 coordinate 3,415, forward strand.
TTTCTTCCACATCACTTTTTAAAATCCATGCAACTTTGTCTTTTGAAAGAAAAACTCTGAAATAATTATCCTTTGAACCATTTATAACAATTCTTGTACCTTTAAATAAATACGATATAATATTAAAACCTATATCTTCCGGATCCTTTCTTAGGGGAACATCGTCGGATTTTACCAGAACTACCCGTTTACTAAATTCTTCAACTTCACTCTGAACCTTAGGATTTTCTTTTTTCTTAAAAACACTATAAACCTTTGTACTGTATCCTGAACGTATTACAACACGATTCTCACCTTCGACTAATTTAACAGAATGTGCAAATGCTCCATTGGAAGCTGTATGTATTTTTTCATCATTAATAGTAATATTTTCGAAATTTCTTGCCTTACCGATAAATAAGCCATAATCATAAGTAGTTACTGATTTTTTTTCAAGAGGATAAAAAATCTCGTATCCATACGATTTTACTCCCCCTATTATAAACAGGAGCACTATTATACATACTCTTCTTACTAAACGGCAGTTGAACAAAATGTATTTCATTTCTATTACATTATACTTAAAATTAAAAAAGAGTACAATATAAATTGCACTCTTTTTAGTTCTATAAAAAAATAATTATACCATAGCTATCTTAACAGCAGCTTTTGCCCGTTTTAAAGAATTTTCTTTACCGATAATTGCAAGAGTCACAACCATATCTGCACCGCAAAGCCTTCCTGTGACCGCAGCACGAATTGCCCACATCGTGAACTTAGGTTTGTACCCTTTTTCTTCCTTAAACTTAGCCCTGAACACTTCTAATTTTTCGTGAAGATTTTCTTCTGTCCATTCCCAGTTTTCTGCCTGTTCAATAAATGATTTCAAAACATCCTGTGAAAGTTCAGTATCCAGTTCAGCTTGCGCCTTCTCATCAATTTCCACTTTATCTCCGCCAAAGAAATAAGCAACAGCATCTGTAATATCCGAAAGCAACGTCAACGGTTCATAAGTAATGTCAATCATTCTGTTATACTGTGCTTCTGTAAGTTCGCTTAAATCATATTTAGTTAAATATTTTTTAAGTTTTTCTCTCAATACGTCTTTCGGAAGCATTTTTATATAATGGCTATTCATCCATTTTAACTTATCATATTCAAAAATTGAATTAGAAGAAGAAATTTCATTAATTCTAAAATCTGCTGCAATTTCGTCTATGTTCTTAATTTCCTGACCATCTGAAGGCGACCAGCCAAGGAGCGCAACAAAATTAACTAGAGCTTCTGTCAAATACCCCTGTTCTACAAAGTCTGAAACAGCAGTTGCGCCATGTCTTTTTGAAAGCTTACTCCTGTCCGGAGCCAGAATCATACCCAGATGTCCGAATTTAGGCACTTCAAAACCTAACGCTTCGAATATCAAAATTTGCTTATAAGTATTTGAAATATGATCCTCGCCTCTAATTACATGAGATATTTTCATAAGAGCATCGTCAATTACTACAGCATAGTTATAAGTAGGAGTACCATTTGACTTCATTATTACAAAATCTCCAATGAGATTTGTATCCATGTGTAATTTCCCTTTTACAAGATCTTCAAATTCTAAAATAGAAGAATCGTGAAAAGCTTTCTGAGCTTTTGCTACATTAAATCTTATTGCCGGTTTTCTGCCTTCAGCTCTTAATTTTGCTTTTTCTTCTTCTGTTAAATTTTCACATTTTTTTGTATAAACATAAGCTTTTTTATTTCGGGAGGCTTCTTCTTTTTCAGCTTCCAACTCTTCCGGTGTGCAGAAACATTCATAAGCAAAACCTTCATCTAAAAGTTTTTGAATATATTTCGGATAAATATCAAATCTTTCTGACTGGGTATAAGGACCATATTCTCCGCCGACATCAGGACCTTCATCCCAGTTTAAGCCCAATGCTTTTAAGCTGTCAAAAATATTATCCACATATTCCTGACTCGTACGCTCTGCATCTGTATCTTCTATTCTCAATATAAACTTACCATTGTTTTTTTTCGCAAATAAATAATTAAATAAAGCTGTTCTTGCCGTTCCGATATGAAGATTGCCGCTCGGTGACGGTGCAATTCTTACTCTTACATCTGACATATTTTTACACCTTTCCTTTTTTACCCAATCATTATTGCACAAAGAGAAACATGAATAAAGAGGGGTAAATATTAGTTGGTAAACAAACCTGCAGGACTTAAGTTCTCAGTCGAGGAGAATAAATCTGTCAATGTAAGAATTAAAACTAAAAGCTTATCATAA
>CAZXQM010000023.1:5774-23428 GCA_964643455.1 uncultured Vampirovibrio sp.
AGTCGAGGAGAATAAATCTGTCAATGTAAGAATTAAAACTAAAAGCTTATCATAACCCATAACTTTAAGTGTATTCAATCCCTTTGTAAGAATGTACCGGAAGAAAAATTTTGCTATTGAATGAGCCTGGAATATCGAAAAGTTTGGAACGAAAATTAGACAAAAGTTGAACTCCATACGGGTAATTTAATTTGAAAAAAAAGTTTAATAATAAATATGTACCCGAAAGGAGGGCATAAAATGCATAAAATTCTTAAAATTACTTCTTACATTTTAGTTCTTGTTGGCGCACTCAACTGGGGACTTATTGGACTGTTTGAGTTCAACCTTGTCGAGTTTATGTTTGGAGATATGACACTTTTAGCAAGAATCACATACACCTTTATAGGTATTAGCGCCATAGTTTCAGCAGTTGCCGGACATATTTACGAGAAAAAATATTGTATAGAAGAATAGCGACAATTAAATATTAACAAAATAAAACCGGAAATTAACCGGTTTTATTTTGTTTTGAATAATACCCGCCTCCGGCTTTGTTTCATTTAGCATAGTGATGAACCCCAACAGCAGCAAATATTTTACCTGAATTTTCATACTAAAGTTATAGAAATTATTCAAAAATTATCCTCCATTTTAATGATTTATTTTCTTATTAATATTGTTACTCTATACATGTAAAAGAGTCTGAGAATATAGAAAGGAATCGTATGAGAATTAACAATGTAGGGCTTACCCCAAACCAAAAATGCGCAAATCCATTCAAGACATCTCGCAATTCAACAACAAATCCATTCCAAAACGTAAATTTTGAAGGGAACACATTGCAATTTGCCGATGTTTTCGAAGGATTTCAACCTAAAAACACTAGCAAATTAAAAATGATTACCTCCTCCGTAGCAGGGAGCATGACAAAGTTACGCAACAGCATTACAGAGCCAATCGTAAACTTTGTGAAAAGAATCGGTGAAGGACTCGCAAATACCCGAATCGGCGAAGGAATCTCTAATGCATGGAACTATGCAAAGAACAAAGATGTTTCAGACTTGGCAGGAGTAAAAGCTATCAATAATGTTATGAGTACCGATATTGTTGATATTGGAAAAGGTATCTCGAACCTATTAAGTACAGATGTTTCTACTATTGGAAGAGGACTGTATAGCAAAATGTCTATTCACAATAAAGCAGAATCATCCAGTATCAGTAACAACATTTCAGAGAAAAAATCTCTTCTTAACACTGATGTAACTGAAATCGGCAAAGGACTTGCAGAGAAATGGAATGCATTAATCAGCAAAGTCAATAGCAATAACAATACTAAAATCAGTAAAGATACACCTGTTGCGGAATTAAAAGCAAGGTGGGAAAATGAAATCAAGCTTGCTGAAGAAAAGGAGGCTGCATAATGAACAAAAATGTTGCAGAAATCATTGATGCTCTTGCAGCTCATCAAGACAATGCTTCAATTGAAGTACTGGAAGAATTAGGCACAAATTCTCCAGACAACGAAGTCAGAGAATACACTTCACGTGCACTTGTAAGAAAAAATGTACATGATTCTTTAAAAATTGTTATTGTAAACCAAGGTAAAGGTATTAATGACTTATCACCGGCAGTTGCAATGAGCACAATTAACGAAATTCTTTCTCTTAAAGATAAAACTGAAGTCATAAAAATTTTGGATGACACAATCAGTATGCATTCAGATGAAGGAGTAAGAGAAAATGCTCGTTCCGTAAAATCATTATTGGCATTAAGCTAATGGTTATATAATATAAAGAGAGCCGCCTTACTTTATGTAAGGCGGCTTTTTAGTAGATATTTGATGTGGTTAACTACTTTTTAAACAAGGACATATTTCCCCGCTCGTTAAATGCAAAACCGGTAGTTTCACCGTCAAATAAGAATACATTTTTCCCTTGTAGGTCAGGCATTGCCTGACAATTTACCACATCCTACTTCTTCCGTCCGTGTCGTCCATCCGCAAATCTGTTTTTCCGGCAAGAGGGGGCTGAGAAGCGGCTGTTTATCACATTTATAGTACAAAGGCGGCGATTTTTAATCGCCGCCTTTGGTTTTTCTAAAACATCAACTACTTACCTAACAAGAAATTAAATCCGAGCTGGAAGCCTGCACCTGTTCTACCAACGTTTCTCAGAACAGCTTGTAAATATCCGGAGAATCTGTCGCCCCATCTCTTATTAAAACCGATACCGTATTGGATGTAGCCTCTCTCCATTTCTACCTGAGGCAGACCTACATTACCTGCACGACCGCCGACAGCACCATTACAATTATACATATATTGTAATGTTCCATATATACTAAACGTATCTTTTTCCCAGATTAAGTTTACACCAGGTGCAACGTTAACCCCATTGAGCATACCAGCCATCATACCCATCTGACCGTAATCAGAATGCCAGTTTTGCTGACCGAAGAAGTTATATGCAGCCATTAAGTTAGGTTGCAATACCCAATCTCTGTGGAATCTCCAGTTATAAGCAAATTTGGTTGCAGCACCTGCAAAATAGTTAAATGCGTTATCAGTATGTCCGCCAACGTCCATATAGTTTTCATAAATACCGCCATATACCAAACCTGCTGCTATGAAGTTCTTTTTATACCATGTACCTAAGAAACCTGCCTGACCGCCATTTTGATATGCGCCAATACCTGTGTAAGCCTGATGAGCGCCATTATAACCAACATAGGCTGTCGGCATGAATTTCCAGCCGTTTTTCAGTTCTTTTAATCCGAAATCCGCACCAATTAATGCACCGTAAGCATTATTACCAACTCTGCCCAGTCCGCTTTGATTCATCTGTAGATTTTCAAAGGTACCGTACATTTTGTACCATAGACCGCCATCTTTACGGGAGTATTGATAAGGCGCGAACAGAGGATTTGATGCGGCATATCTGTTTGCCATTATACCGGAATAAGCAGTACCGCCATCTTCTTCCTTGAAGCTCGGAAGCACCATTGAGTGGGTAAATAACATATCATCAATTGATAATTGGTTCATCCACTGTGCAACTGTTGCTACCTGACCACGGAATACCTGCGGGTTGAATTTTACTAAATCAAGTGTATAGTATAAACCTGAGCCGCTGCCGTTCTGGTTTAATTGATAATACCCTATAGGAGTTAATTGAGTCTTTTCTGTTATTTCAATGTTACCTTCAAGCGGATTATTATTTTCATCAACAAATATCGCATCCAGAACAATATGTCTGTCAATCGGCGCATCATAACCAAAAATATCACCGTTCAGGCTCCAGTTATCAATTCTCGCAACACCGTCGCCAGTAAAACTAGTAACTACAAACTGATCGTTACTCGTATTGTTATTATCTCTTGCATAAATATCGATATTGAAGTTAGTTTGTCCGGTAATAGTCACTGTTCCTAGCGTATTCTCAGTTATTTGTCCGTTCATAACATCGACTAACGCGGCATGCATTACACCTTCTTCATCGACTTCGCCGGCACCTGTAAGACTATTCAGAGTGAATGATCCGTTTTTAACAATGAAAGCAGAGTTTTCATCGATTGTCATATCACCGCCCTCAATAGTACCATCAGTAAGAATAAATGTTGAACCGGAAGAACCCTCATCTTCTCCTGTATAAATATTGATTTCACCACCTGAGATAGAACTACCGTCACCCAGAGTTAGCTCGGCACCATTATAGATATTTAATGTTCCGCCTGTTTGGTTTAATGAAGCAGTTTCTGAATCATTAATTAAACCGTCGGCATTAATTGTACCCTTATTATTAACAATTGCGCCATCCCACTGGTCAGCATTAGTAAGGGTCAGAGTTGCTTCTTCCAGTGTAAGTGTTGCTCCATTTCGAATATCAAGAGCAACCGCATCTTTTATTTCACTAGAACTATCTATAGTAAGCTTAGAGCCGGACAGAAGATTTAAATTGCCTGCATCGGCTACAATTTTGAAAGTCTGATTTTCTACTTTACTATAACCATAATTCAATATACCGTTTTCTGTTAAATTGATTACTGAACCCGTGCCGAGAATATCATTGTCATCTATGCCAACCTCGCCATAACCTGAAATATTAATGTCTCCGTCAGTTTTTATAATAACTTCGTTTTTAATATAACTTCCGGTTGAAATATTAATATCACCACCATCGTTAACTATCAAATAACCGCTCTTACCTTCCAGAGTACCTGAATTATTTATTGCGTTTACTGTAAGAGAAGAGGTATCGTCAGTTGAAGAATCACCGCCCAGAATAATTTTACCTTCCCAAGTATCAGAACTGTCAAGTTCAACACTGCCGCCATTATTAATATTTAATGTTGAACCCTCTTCAATTTTTGTTGTAACATCAGCAGCAATTGAACTACCATTTCCAATATCGATTACACTGCTATTTGTTATATTTAATAAACCACTATCTGCATCAAGCAAACCGTTGTTAGAAAATCCGTCCGTAGTTAAAGTTCCGCCGGTAATAGTAATTGTACCATCCCAGCTATCGCCGGCATTTATAGTAACACTGCCGTTTTTGATATCATAAGTGCTGCCTGATGCAATACTTACAATTGCGTCCGCAGCAACACTTCCGCCGGTCTGTATAAGGGTGCCGGTAGTATCGTCGATACCTATATTTAAATACCCGCCTGTAATACTAGCGTTGAGCTCGTTACCTGTACCAATAGCATTAATAGTACCTGAAGTCACGTCACCTGTCACAACTTTAAGGATTGATTTATCAAGGGTTATTGTACCACTATTAGATAAGTAATCAACAGTAATAGAAGCCTGCCCGCTATCATTGCCTTGTGAAGTCAACGTACCGTCGTCAGCTATAGTGATTTCTTTTTGAATAATCGAGCCGGTATTTGTACCGGAATTGTTAATAGTTATGCTGGCAGCATTGCTTTCATAATTAGTATAGGTAATACTGCCGCTATTCTCAAACTCGTTAGTTGCTATAGAACCGTTATTTTCAAAATCTCCTTTTATAGCTATAGAATTCTGGGTAATACTTCCGCTATTAGAACCACCGGCAGTTTCAATACTTCCAGAACCTGTTATTTTTGCATATTCACCACTTGTAAAAGATTCATTAGCAATAATTGTACCGTTATTTTTAAACTCTCCTATAATTGTTATTTCATTATCTTCCATTGTAGATGAAGCATCATTAGACCCGCCTTCAACCTCGGTTGTACCTGAACCACTATAAGTCCCGTAGTTATTAAACGTAGTTACATATACGTTGTTATTGGTTGTAGTAAAAGATGCATTTGTGTTATTCGTTATAGTAGTTGCATAAATAGAACCGGTGCCGGAATTTGAAAACGTTCCGTTATTAGTAATTGATGTTACAGCAAAATCATTGTCACCTATTGAACCATAGTTATTCAGCGTTCCATCCGCTTCAATTACTAAACTCTCAACATTAATTGTAGCACTCGTAACTTCTGAATTTCCGTTATTATAAGTACCGCCTGAAGTAATTGTAATTGAATTTTGTGTTATAGAGCCCGTATTGGTACCGCTTCCGAGTTTTAAAGAACCTGTGCCGTCAACCGTTCCGCTATTATTAAAAGTATCAACCGTAACCTTATCGGAATTATTTGTAAATGTAGCGTCAGAATTGTTTGTTATTGTCGTTGCTACAATAGAACCGTTAGTATCATTTGTAAATGTACCGGAATTGGTAAATTCTGTTACTTTTTTCTCAGTAGTTCCAATAGAGCCGGAGTTAGTAAAAGACCCGCTGTTTGATACCTTATTAGCAATAATAGAGCCGGTTTCGGTGTTAGAGAAGCTATCGCCATTAGAGCCAGCAACAACAGTAAAAGACTTCTGAGTAATAGAACCGCTGTTTGAACCGCTTGCAGCTGTTATTGTACCATTGTCTCCGGTTATTGTAGCACTATTAGTAAAACTATCGGCGGTAATAGCAGCAGTATTCGTGAAACTAGTACCGGAAATTGTGATACTGTTCTGAGTAATACAACCATTATTTGTGCCGCCGAAAATCGCTAAAGTTCCCGTTCCGGAAACAGCTGCAGAGTTATCGAAAGTTGTTGCAGTTACACTGCCGGTATTCGTAAATATTCCGCTGGTCACGGCAATAGTCGTTTGAGTAATTGTACCTTCATTGCTACTATTGCCAGTCAGAGTTAAACTACCATTATCACCGGTTAATGTTGAAGTAGACTCATTTGTAAAGGAACTGACGGAAATACTGCCTGTATTAGTAGAAGTTCCGTTTTTAAGAGTCAGGCTGCCGTATGACCCTTCATTTCCCGCGATTGTTCCGGAGTTGGTAATCGTATCTGTGACAATACTGCCGGAATGATTTAATGTTGAGTAAGACTCATTTGTAAATGACTTTACAGTAATACTGCTTGTATTAGTAGAAGTTCCGTTTTTAAGAGTCAGGCTGCCGTATGACCCTTCATTTCCCGCGATTGTTCCGGAGTTGTTAATCGTATCTGTGACAATACTGCCGGAATGATTTAATGTTACGCCATCTGCGATAGAAATTGAATTCTGCGTAATATCACCACTATTTGTGCCGTCGGCATTGATATTCAGCGTTCCCTCCGAGTCAGAAGAAATAGTTCCGCTATTGGAAAAACTACAATTAGTACTAATGGTACCTGTATTAGTTAATACAGAACCCTCAGAATTTGTAAATGAACTATTTGCAGTCATGCTGCCATTATTGGTATAATCACCTGTAAGATTAATAATATTTTGTACAATACTGCTACTGGCATTATTCGTCCCGCCGGAAATATTTAAAGTTCCGCTTCCGCTTAAAGTTGAACTATTTGTAAATGTATTACTTGCTGTAATTGTACCGGTGTTGGTGAAAGTTTCACCGGTTATACTAATAATAGATTGAGTAATTGAACCGGAGTTGGTGCCGGTGTTAATATTGAGCGTACCATTATCATTATCATTACCATTACCGGTTATTGTACTGTAGTTAGTAAAAGTACCATTAGAAGTTATTGTTCCGGTATTAGTAAAAGCAAAAGAAGAATCGTTACTGGTACCTATAGTCACATCTTGTTGTGTAATAGTACCGTAATTGTAACTAGTATTAGGATTAGTATCACTTCCGGTTATAGTCAAATTTCCATAATTAATACTACCAGTACCAGTACTATCCGCCACACCTGTGATAGTCGCACCTGCAGCATTACTTATGGATTGAGTAGTAATAGATGAACTATTATTTATTGCACCGCTATTGCTAAGTTCCCCATTGGAAGTTAACGCACCACTATTTGTTAATGTATAACCTGTGTTTACCGTGATACTATCATAAGTACCACCTTCTATCGTTTGCGTGTCTGATACCGTCAAATCATCGGCAAAAGCTTTCCCCGACGACATCGCACCAACTAACGCAGTCGCGCATAAAAGCGCTCCAAAACTCTTTCTCATATTATTAAGACTCCATACTTCATCTAAACTATTTATTTAATTTTACCAGAAAAACAATGCAATAGTACTATGTAAAGTTATTTTACATCAGATGAATTATATATAATGGTATATATAGAACCTTATGCCAACAAAACAAACTGCAACAAATGCCGCTCTAACCGATATCTATTGTCATAAACTTATGCTTATAATCATTAATTGTATTCATAAGCTCCGCAAACTCCGCATATTTTGCCGTATGAAGTGTTTTTGAAAATTCAATGGCGGATACAAATATAATACTGAAACTCCTGTCACCTCTTCCGGTGATTTTGATTAATCCCGCTTCCTCAAACATCTCCAGTAAAATCTCTACAACATCCTCCGTAACCCCAAGAGCTGAAGCAGCACGCTCGAGATTAAATTCTCCGTCCAGAGTATTACAGGTGTATTTTATCATTCCCGAAAAGGTTTTTAAAATTAACTCTTCATTGTACTTACCGGTCTGATAATTCATGTAATGTATAACATCGGGAGAAACTGTACTCATAAGATTCTGCAAAATATCCTCATCAGCAGGGTAATCAAAAAACATTAAAACGTCACTTTTTTCAGCATTGTCACGCTTTGAAACACAATCCATTATTCCCGCAAAAGGCTTTAAACTTTCTAAAATACCTCTATCCTCTACAAAAGCACAAATTTTTAACTTAGAATTTTTTATATAATCATTGACCTGAGCAAGAATGTTCGTTTTCTTTCTGTGATCATAAATCTTAATCTTGGAACTTTCTCCATCTTCCTTTAAAACATCGGAATGAACATCTTTAAGTATTAATTGTACTGACGTAACACCGTTAAAAATATTTAACTGCGGAGCAAATGCAATATCCAGCCTGTCACCCGCAATCAGCGGAATATCCCCCCTCGACCACCATACGCAATCTATTGTGCCGGTGTTTGTTTCAACAGTTAATTTTAAATGCTCTTTTGTCGAACCCATTAACTTCTTTTGTTTCAAAACAAGATTCTTCACAACAAAAGCCGGAGAAGGATTTGACATCCCGAAAGGCTCTAATCTAGATATTTCTTCTACTAATGAAACATCTACATCATCAATCGAAAGTTCCATATCAATATCCAGTGACGGTATGAGCTTCTGACCGTTTAACATTTCATCTACGGTTTTATTTATAGCCTTCTTAACAGTATCAAAAGAAGCTTTATCTTCCGTAAACGAACACCCGCCCGCCATCTGATGCCCGCCAAAACCGTCTAAGTACTCTGAAACATTTGACAAAATGTCATATATATTTAATTCCTTTACTCCTCTTGCTGAACATCTGAAAGATTTTGTCTCTTCATTATAATTCATTATAAAAGTCGGTTTATAATATTTTTCAACAAATTTCGAAGCCACAATACCAATGATTCCGATATGCCAGTCTTTTGAAAAAAGAACAATCGCGTTATCTCTGCTTCTTTGATTCCTCCAGATTTCGTCCGCTTCTTCAAAAGTTTGAGAACACATTTCTTGCCGCAATTTGTTGTAGTTTTCAAGAGCAATAATCGCCATCTCAATTTCCTGTTTATTCTCAGAAATCATAACCTTTAGCGCAGCATCTACATTATCAATTCTGCCCGATGCATTAATTCTCGGTGCAACAGTAAAAGCAATCTGCTCTGATGTCAGTCCGTTATCCACCCCGACACCCGCAACATCAAGCATCCGCTTTATACCGTAATGTTTGCCTGCCGCAATTAATTCCAGACCCTTTACCACAAAATACCTGTTTTCACCGATTAATGGAACCAAATCCGCAATAGTACCAACAGCTACAAACGGAATAATCTCATAAGAAAAATTCAGCTTGTCGTATTTTTCCAAAACCCCCTGAGCGAGTTTGAAAGCCACCCCGACTCCTGCAAGCGATGTTAAAGTTTCAATCTGGTATGGCGTAAGTTTTTCACTCAATGCATTCATCGCCTTCGGATTAATTATTGCATAAGCCGGCGGAAGTTCTTCCGGAGCTTCATGGTGATCTGTGATAATGACATCTCTTTGAAAACTATTTATAAACTTAACTTCATCAACACTGCTAATACCATTATCAACCGTAATAATAAGCTTTGGTTTCTTCTGGGTTAAAAGTTTAACAAGAGTTTTTGTATTCAAACCATGACCTTCCGCTTCCCTATCCGGTATATAAAAATCCACATTTGCCCCTAAGTACGTAAATGTCTTCATTAAAACAGAAGTTGCCGTAACACCGTCAGCATCAAAGTCTCCATAAATAAGAATATTTTCTTTTTCATCTATCGCTTTTACTATTCTTTCAACAGCTTTTGGCATGTCACAAAAAACATTAGGGTGCATTAAAGTAATACCCAAAGGATTTAAAAAATCCTTCCGCGCATCTTCGCCTTTAATGCCCCTAACTTCCAGCAATCTGTCTATTATAGAGATTTTACCTTGTTTTAGAGAAGATGAACTCTCTGCATTTTCTCCCTTAATTATCCATTCTTTTGTACCAGACATGTCATTTTTTCCAATATTTCAACAGCTTTTTCCAACTGAACATCTTTTTTAGCATCAACATCCTCTTGAGTTAATTCTATCACAACATCTGGAGTTATGCCTTTTTTGTTAATATCAGCGCCGGAAGGTGTTAAATACCGCTGAATTGTAATATTCATGCCTGCTTCATCCGGTAACTTATTAATTTCCTGAACAAGTCCCTTTCCGAATGATTGCTCGCCCACAATAGTTGCTCTGTGATTATCTTTCAATGCACCGCTAAGGATTTCACTGGCAGAAGCAGAACCTTTATTAATTAAAACAACAATCGGTTTATCCGTAACCTGCTGTATTCTGGCTCTTGTTGTACTTTTATAACTATCCCTGTCTACAGTACTTACAATTACCCCGCCTCTTAAGAGCATATCGGAAATATAAATTGCATTGGTAAGCAAACCTCCGGGATTAGAACGTAAATCTATAATAAATCCCTTCATTCCGCTGGAGTTATTGAGGATAGATTCAATCTCGCCCGCAGCATTTTTGCTTATGAAAGAACTTAATCTTATGTATTGAATGTCATTAGGGATTTGTGTTGTCTCAAACGGCGGCTTGCATGAAACTGATTTCACTTCAATCTCATCTCGCACAACACTGTATAACTTGTTCGGTACTCCTTTTCTTTGTATAAGAAGTGTAACCGTAGTACCTTTTTCGCCTCTTATCTTATCTGCTGCCGCATCAACACTTATACCTTTTGTACTTTCCCCGTTAATCTCAAGAATCCGGTCATCTGCAAGAAGCCCGGCTCTTTCTGCCGGAGAATCCTCCAGAGGTGCTATTATAACAAGTTCTCCGTCTCTAAGCCCGATTTGTGTCCCGATACCTTTTAAAGACCCTTTTATTGATTGTGTTTCTTCCGAAAATTCTTTAGGGTCAAGAAAACGCGTATAAGGATCATTTAAGCTGGCAAGCATTGTCTCAATTGCTACATAAGCATCTTCTTTTGTCTTTAATTTATTCGCGTAACGATATCTCCACTTGCTCCAATCCTGCGAATTATTGGTCGGATCATAATATTTTTTATTAACAATTTTCCATACATCATCATACAATTCAGCAGGAGTTGCCGCAAAAGCTGCACTACACCCTAACATCACTGCAGTCATTAATATCATACTTGCAAATCTTTTCATAAAATTATCACACTCCTCTTTCGTCCAAAGCGTCCCTAGTTATTATACTACACAAATAGCATTTTCATTTCAAATATCTATAGGATTTATTTGACAAAAGTATGAATATATAGTAGTAATGCATTTATATTTAATTTGATATTTATTTCCACTAATCACTGAAAGTACTGAAGGTCTTTTCAACGTTATCATCAATAACTGACTTAACGGCATCCATTTCAGTAGCAAGGGCTTGTTGTTCTGTATCTAACTGAGTCAGTCTCAATTCAAGAGTCCTGTCCTCCTGCTGAATGATTGAAGTTTGTGCATTTATATCTGCAATTGTTTTCTCATATACTTCTTTTTGATATAAATATTCATTCATTGCATCCTGATATGCATCTTCGTCAGTAACTGTTTCAACATTAAGTGTATATACCACGCTATCATCATCAAACTTGACAGAAGTGAACCTTCCGCTCTCGTCAGTCTCAAGCAAAGCATAATTTGTTTCTTCTATTTTTGTCTGAACATACGATGCATTGTAATAAGCTAACTTATTTTGATTCTCAGTAGGTTTTGAAGAATCAACTGCACTGGTAAGACTATTATACAAATCACTTTCCGTTGTAAAGTATGTAGTACCATTCATTGTGAAAACATAAATACCCTGTCCGTCATATAATAAATTACCTTCATAATCAAAACTTAAATATTGGCTTATTGCAGAATCCGGACAGTCTTTCAGAATTTGAGCAAGTTCAGCAGCCTGAGCCTCTGTAAGAGTTGTAAGCTCTGTAGCCAAACAGTTACCTACGTATATTGCGGTATTAGAAGTATAATCTTTGGCAGTTAATTCATCATCCGGTATAAAGAAATGCCAGGTACCATCAGAATCCTGATATCCGTACACATTATCAGTCGTGAGAGTACCGCCTTCCGCAATTAAACCTGTAGACTCTTCAAATTCTCTTAATGCAGTTTCAAGTTTCGTATCATTTTCCACATCACTGATAGCTTCATACGTGTATGTTTCTTCACCATCGGCTGTAGTTATAGAATATGTATCATTAGTGGCATCCCATGAAACTGTCGGAGACATATTATCAATTTCATCTAATTCTTCCTTTAAGAAGAAATGCCAAGTACCGGTGGCATCCTGATAACCATAAACGGCTTCACTAGGAATTGCCCCTGCGTCATAAGCAAGCTGCTTTGCCGTAGCAAAATCGTTAAATGCATCTTCTAAATCAGAATCTGCCGCCGTTGCTTCACTTGTAATTTCCTGACAGGTTACCTCACTGCCGTTGGGTAAAACCACTGTATATGAACCATCGTCATTTAAAGTTGCTGACGGATCAACGTAGGTATTCTCGACAACTTCACTTTTTACATTAACCTGCGGATTTGATAAATTTTTCTGTGAACCAGTATAAATATCCGCATAATAATAATGCGTTACAAGGTAATTGTAATTAGGATCAGCACTGGATAACTGCTGCCAGCTTGAAATAACTGAATCATTAGTTCCATCAGAATAAGAATATTGAATTTCTGTATAGTCAGACGTCTGCGGAACTTCCGGAACATCCAGTGACAAAAGCTGGTTGAATAAATTCGCACTCTGATTTGCAAGAGCCGTTCTTGCCTGATTTATCTGTTGACCTTCCCATTCACAGTTTGATTTCCTTGCGACAAGTGCTAAATATCTTGCCTGTGATGCTGCCATTCCCATAGCGGAATCTCCTATTGTTTTTCCATTAATTTTGTTTTAATGCCGTTTTTTATAAAGTCAATATATAAGACGGCTTATTTTTACATTATCTTTAAACTAAAAAAAATAAATCCTCTGTTTGAGGTAAATAGACACTATTTGCAATATTATAAGCAAAATTTCTTTTATATTGCTAGCACGTACATTTTGATGTATTATAAAATTTATGAGAAAACACGTTATCGCGTATCTGCACACACATTGGGACAGAGAATGGTACAGGGAGTTTGAAGTTTTCAGACTGCGCTTATTAAGAGTATTTGACAATGTCCTCAACCTGCTTTCAAAAAACAAAATACCATCATTTTATTTTGACGGACAAACAAGCGCGCTGGATGATTATCTGGAAATGAGACCGGAAAATAAAGATCTTGTACTATCCCTAATAAAGCATAAGAAGCTCTTTATCGGTCCTTTTTACTGTCTTGTTGATGAGTTTTTAACTGATAAAACAGCCTTTACCAAAAATCTGGAAATCGGCTTAAAAGAAGCTCAAAAATATGGCTGCAAAGATTTTATCGGATATCTTGCTGACACCTTTGGACATTCTCAGAACATACCAGATATTTTAATGGACTATGGCATCGACAAATGTATTGTCTGGAGAGGTTGCGGTGACTTTCCTTCCGAATTTTCCTGGTGTGGATTAGATACCGTAAACCTTATAAGAGGTTATTTTCAGGATGTATTTTCCATAAATACATCCATCGAAGAAAAAGCAAAGCTCATAAAAGCTAATCTGGATAAAATTGCAGCTAAATCAGGAAATGTACTCCTGCTTCCAATAGGAGCAGACCATCTCGGAGTTGAAACAGATATCGTCGAGCAAATTAATTCTGTAAATGAATTATTAAAAGAGGATTATTTTATAAGGCTAGGTTCACCTTTTGACTATTTCAAGAGAGTTGAAAATCGTTTTAAAGAATTTGAATGGAATGATGAAATCAGAGATAATTCAAAAACTTTTACACTTCAAGGATGTTATTCTTCAAGGCTTGACTTAAAAAGAGAAAATGTAGAGTGTACTTATCTCCTTGATTTAGCCTCCAGATTTGTAAAACAGCAAAAAGAAACTGCGTATGATACCACACTTGAATATGCTTATAAAATGCTTATCCAAAATCAGGCGCATGATAGTATTTGCGGATGTTCAACGGATGACGTTCATTTAGAAAACTTAATCCGTTATAAAAAGATTAAACAAATTGCAAATACTATCATTGATGAATTAAAGTTCAAAAACCATTTTGAAGAAAACAAAATTATTAACCTTTCCAAAAAGGAATTTACCGGAGTAGTTGAGTTTCAGTCATCTCAGGTTGTAGAAGGATATGATAAAATTGATTCAAAAAAAGGTTTTGATAAGTATTTACTTACAAATACTCAGAAAATTCCAGTAACAGAAGACTACAGGAACATATATACCTATCTTGCATGTATTGAGAATCTAAAACCTGACGAGATCGAATATATTATGCCGACAATTGATACATCTGATTTAAAAATTACAAACAATAAAATCGAAAATTCAAATATTAGCTTGACTATTGCAAATAATGAAATTTACATCAATGATATTAAAGTTTCCCTCACAGACTTTACAGATTTAGGCGATAGTTACAATTTTGCCCCAAAAGCGGATGATTACGGAACCGAATTTAAAATAATGCGTTCCAGAATTATTTTGAATACTCCGTCCAGAGCGGCATTAAAAATAGATTTTGAAGGAACCTGGGATATAATATCTCTTATTGTCAGTCTTGACAGAAATGCAGCTTTCCTGCGTTTTAACTTTGATTGGATAAATTCACAAAAAAATCATCTGCTGACAGTTGCCTTTAGCCTAAAAAAGCCAATAAGAGAAGTCTTTTCCGAAGATATGAATACTCTAATAAAACGAAACTTCAATCCAGATTATGACATACGAAAAAATCTTCCAACCCAAAAAGGAATAGAGGTAAAGAATAATACAGCTCCTATGCAGAGAGGTTTCTTAATTGATGAAGATGGCAATAACCTTGGTGTAATTACAAAAGGTTTAACCCAATATGAAGTTTTCCAAAATAAAATATTCTTGCCAATATTACGCTCTACAGGAGTAATATCAAACCCTCTGAATCCTGCCAGAACAACTCCGGCCGGACCACCGATTGAAGTATATTCGCTCCAGCAAATTGGCAAAAACACTGCAGAGTTTTATGTATTTTTCGGTAATCACAATGCTTTTTGCAACGTATTAGACCAAGTTTTTAACTATATTATTGTTTAATAAAGTATAAATCTTTAAAATCCAAGCCGTATCTTGATAAAGAGTCTAATACCGTTCCTGCATAGCTATCAAATACCGAATTATAATTTTTAAGCGCAATCTCAACAGCACTTTTGTTCTCTTGTTCTGATAATCTTATATCACCACTTTTAATACCTATAACCGTTTTGGGAACATTAGCATAGGTAGCTCTTCCATATTTCTTTTGCGCTACAGCCTTAACATATTTCATCTCAAAACATAAAAGTCCTACCTTTATACCCAATTCATCGTCTTTTGTGCATGCATCTCTTAATTCTGCAGCTGATTTGTATTTCAAAATATATTCCCCGTTTGCATTTTTTTTAAAATTACCATTTTCATCTTTTTGATACAATATATCATTTAAAAGCTCTTGATTTACCATATTATACACATTGTTCCAGTTCCCCTTTTCCCCCGGGAAAAAATCTTTTATAGAAATTTTAGTAATTTGCATTGGACCTGCACCATTACTTGAATTAATGTTTTTTTCAAAAGTTCCATTAGTTTCTTGTCCTATTATTGCAACTAATAAAGCTTCCGGAATGTTATACTTATTAGCAACATTTTTAACTATTTCAGCCCAATATTCAATCTCCTCTGAAGTTAAATTTACCCCCCTTTCACTCGCTTCTTCTTTTATCATATCAGATACTTGCGTATTATTCAGGGTTATTTCAGAATCTTCATTATTGTACATATTTGGTACAAGTTTTATGTCTGCCCTGTAATCATGAATAGCATCCATAGGAGCAACTTCTTCCTTGGCTGCATAATTTTTCAAGTTTTGCAATTGGTTATCTATAAGATTTTTGCATGCTGTGTACCATGTTTCCTTTTCTACCTCAATACCATTTTGTCGGCAATTTGCAAGAAAAACACTCAGTTCAACTCCCGATAACTTATTATCCTTAACAAATTTATTATCTATTTTTATAGCAATGTCCTTTACTTTACCGATTAAATTGTTTATATCGAAACCTTCAGACATACTGAAACCTCCAATTTTACATAAATTATAACGGCATAAATTTTCAAAAACTTTAGTATATTTTCTATAGATTTTACAAAAATTTACATTAAAAAAGACCTCTTTAGAGGTCTTTTTTAAAAAGGTTTTGTCTGATTCAATTTGGCTCGCAATTCCCGAAATCTTGCAATGTCCTCTTGTGTCTTCGGAGATTCTCTAAACAAAGCTTGAGATGTCGGGTGAACCATCCTGATTGAATCCATATGAACCTCCAAAAACTCATATCTTCTAGGAGGCTGATTGGATTTTTTAGCGTAAATCTCTACATTCACAACAGCTAAAAATCTGCGATCTTTATCATTTAAAAGTTCAGTCAGTTGCCTGTTAGCTGCAACTGCACTAGACACATAGACCGTGCCCTTTATATCATCGGAATCTGTTAAAATAATTACTTCTACCGGTATCATATCTATGTTTGGCATTAATTTTCCTCTCTTAATATTTAAATTTTATAATATTTTTAAACGTATGTCTAGTGCTGATTATTAATGGTTATGTTTTTTTACTCTTACTCCTTCTACTTCATAAACATCTTCCGTAACCAAAAATGCCCTCGGATCTATCGTATGCATAAGTTCTTTCAACCTTGCCAGCTCAAATTTACTTACAACACAGTAGTTCTGGATTTTTTCCTGTTTTGAATATCCACCCATTGCTTTCATATAAGTTACACTTATATCGAGGTCTTTCATAATGGCATTTCCTATATCTCTAGAATAATCAGATATTATCCGAACAGCTTTTGCTTTATCAAGACCTTCAAGTACAGAGTCTATAACGCGTGATGCAATATAAAGCGCTGTCCCAACCATATAAAAATCCGTCTCCCATATATAAACAGATTTATGCACATCAAAAGTTCACCGACAGAAAGCAAATATAAAAGCACCCAACATCAAAAAGTACTCTTCTTGAATATCCAGTTTTGTCCTCTTTAACGACTTTGACTGGCAAGCTTTCCTGAAAAACATTTACTTATTTATTCCTCTCAATATATCAAAAATATTTCTGTGTTTTTCCCGGCTTTCATCTTTCGGATTTATACCAAGAATAGATTCTAAATCCGTTTTTAAAGTCATCAAATCTTCATATTTTTTCAAAATCCCGTCCATAGTAACAGATACGTCTCCCGTTTCTTCAGAAACAACAAGACAGGCTGCATCTGACACTTCTGACAGACCAATAGCTGCTCTGTGACGTGTGCCGTATTTCCAGCTTAATTTTGGGTCTTCCGTCAGAGGAAGCAAAACTCCGGCTGAATGTATTTTGTTATTTTCAATAACCATAGCACCATCATGAAGAGGGGTATTAGGATGGAATATCGTCAAAATAAGTTCTGTTGAAATTATAGCATCTATTTTTGTCCCAACATCAGAATATATGCCGGTACTTAATTCTTTTTGAAAAACAATTAACGCTCCCGTTTTTGTTTTAGTCA
>CAZXQM010000024.1:0-6287 GCA_964643455.1 uncultured Vampirovibrio sp.
TGGATGTGGCGGAAGGGGGGAAATATTATATTTCCACATAACCTATATAAGGTAAATTTCTGTAAAAACCGTCGTAATCAAGACCGTAACCGACAAGAAATTTGTTATCAACTTCCAGACCGTAATAATCAGGATCAATGTCGACTTCTCTTTTAATTTTTTTATCTAATAAAGAACAAAATTTTAAAGATTTTGTCTTAAAATTGTGGTTTAAAAAATCCATCAAAAATCTTGCGGTATGCCCTGTATCAATAATATCTTCAACTATCAGAACATTTTTCCCGTTTAAATCAGGAAGAGAAATATCTACAGCATTTACTTTACCAGAGGATGTAAAGCCTGAACCATAACTTGAAAGCCTGATAAACTCCATATTAACAGGCATTTTTAAATGTTTTGACAAATCCGTCATAAACATTACAGCCCCTTTTAAAACACAAATTAAAAATAACTCTTCTCCAGCGTAATCTTTATTAAGTCTTTCTCCCAAATTTTCAATAGCACTTTGTATCTGCTCCTTAGAAAAAAGTATTTTTAAATCGTTTTCTGTTATCATAAACTTCCTCCATTTTGTAAATTAAGCACATTCATAACCCTCCAGACAGAAGCGAAAAAATGTTTTACACACATTCTATAATATGTGTAGGTCTGTCTTTGACCGAAATTTTGTTACTAAGCCCAACACCCACTACCCATAAAACTTCTTTATCCGAACATAAAAGTATCAACTCATCCCTTAAATGTCTTGGAACTCCTTTAGAATTTAAGTATTTTTTTAGTTTCATACTGCCGGACATCCCGAAAGGACTTATTACGTCTCCATCTCTTCTGGTTCTTAAAGTCAATGGGAAATTAACTCCTGAAAAATCAACATAAGCAAGTTTTGAATCCGATTCCGGAAAAGAGAATAACTTCCAACCCGAATACTTTTTTAATATGAAAATCCTGCTTCCATAAGTATATTCGCCCTCTTTTTCAATGTTGATTTCTGGCGTTTTTTCTATTTCTTCCAGAGCTTCTTTTTTCGGAGGAATGACTTCTATTGTCTTTTCATCCGCATATAGCCAGCGGGCAGTTGCCAAAGATTTTGTACTACCGTTTCTCTGCGTGATGTTACTCTCTATAAAATCGTATATTTCATTAATTTTTTTATAATCATAATCTAAATCAAGACTTTGTATAAAAACATGCAAAACACGTTTTTTTACAGGTTCTGAAAGAGCCCTGTATACATCCGGATTAATTTTTCCGTTCCCGCAAAAAACCTTTTCCATGATCGGTTCAAGATACTCTTCTATAATATCATTATCACATCTTGCAATCTCAGAAAGTGTGTTAATGGCATCTTTTACATTTTGATTAATTTTTTCTAATCCGGGAATAACGTTTAATCTCAAATAGTTTCTGTTATAAATAATATTAGAATTTGAAGAATCTCTATTTGGAGAAAGTTCTTTTTCATTACAATAATCAATGATTTCCGAACGTTTAACCCCGAGAAGCGGTCTGTAAAAGTAATCTCTCTTCTCCTGAATACCTTTCAAACCTAAAATTCCGGTGCCTTTTATAATTCTATAAAGTACAGTTTCTGCATTGTCATCATAATTGTGCGCAGTAAATACGGCATCGGCATCATATTCATCATAAGCATTCTGAAAAAACTCATACCTTGCAATTCTGGCATCATTCTCTGTCTTTCTTATATTGCCGGCAGCTGTTTTTGTATAAAACTCAAGCCCTTTAGAATTTGCAAAATTTCTGCAAACTTCCTGCTCTTTAAGAGATTCTTCGCCGCGCCAGTTATGATTAAAATGTGCCGCAATAATATGTAAGTCATAAAAATCGGGCATGTTTTTAATATCAGAAAGTACATCTAACAGGCACATTGAATCGAAACCGCCAGAAAATCCTACTACGACGGTCTTATCCTGCAAATTGTATTTTTTTAAAAAATCAATGACCTTTGAGACAATACTCTGCATTTCACATCTCTAATCGTATAAATTTTTACTTCTGCTTTGTATTCCGTGCCTAATTTCAACAGCATCTACACCCAACTGGTCAAGAGCTTTCATCGCCAGTGAATCCGGTTCATCAATTATAGCTAAGAGTAGATCTACGGCTTCAATTCTCTGCTTATTGGATTTTTTTGCGGCAAGCCAGGCTTTTTCCAAAACCTTTTTAGCACGTTTTGTAAAAGTAATTTCCTTATCAAAATACTCATTTCCATACCCGACAAGATTTTCTACAATTATTCTGGCATCTTTCATTGTTATTTCAAGATCATTAAGTACTTTATAAGCTATACTTGTACTTTCAGCAATAATTCCCAGCAAAAGCATTTCAGTGCCGACAACATTACGCCCGATTCGTCTTGCTTCTTCTTTTGCAAGTTTCATTATAGTTAAAGCTTCAGGCATTTGTTTTTCAATTGGTTTTAAAATGTCATCAGACATTTTTTCAGAATTTATACCCAGAGATTTAATAATGTCATAAGCAAGTCCGCGTTTTACTTTTAATATACTCATTACTATATGCTCTGGTGTAATTACAGACGAACCCAGTTCCTTTGCCATCTGTAATGCTGAATTCATTACCAGAAAAGCATTAGGAGTAAATATAATTTTTTTATCAGCGTATTCGGAAGAACGAGACTTTTGTTCTGCAAGTTTCTGTTCAAAAACTTCCGAATTTAGTCCATATTTGTGAATAGTATTTACAAGTTCAGTGTTATTCGATTCAAGAATTGATGCCATTATTTGCTCTGTACCAAGAATTTCATACCCTGCTGCAGAAAGTTTTGATACAGCCCTTTCAAATACATCAGATAATGCTTTCCCCTCATATACAGCTTCAAAAGAGTTATTTTTATCCTCATCGTCTTCTTCTTCAGGATGTTTAAGACGTTTGATTTTCTTTTGAACAAGTTTTGTTAAAATATCTTTTGAATTATATATATCAAATCCAAACTTTTGAAGAATTTCCTGAATATTTGCATTCTTTTCAGTAATTACTGTCAGGAAAAGATGTTCAAAAAGAATATTTGTGTTTCCTGACTTTGCAGCATGATCCAGCGTGTGCTTCAAAATATCTTTAAAAGAGTGGCTAAATGGAATATTTTCAACCTTTTTCATTGATGGTTTAAAATATTTTTTTACTTCTTCAAGAACTGTATCGTATGTTACATTATACATTCTGAAAAGTTTTAATGAAACACCTCTGGCTTCTTTTACGAGTCCCAATAACAAATGCTCCGGCATGACTTCTTCACAGTGCATACTTTTTGCCAGATTTTGAGCTTCGCATACGACATTAACAGCTTTTTCCGTAAATCGTTCAAACAAATTTATTCACCTTCTTCATTACCTAATGACTCTATAAACTCACATACTTTTTGAAATTCGTTATCATCATCAATATTCTTGAAATATCCATCGTCACCTTCTTCAACATATTCCATAACAATAACTTCGGAGTCTTCGTCATTTTTATCTTCTGTAAGCGGAAGAAGCATTGCATAAGTTTTATTCTCAAAGTCTATGATGTCATAGATTTCACACTTTACAATCTGACCGTCATCACCAAAAATCTCTACATACTGTTGTTCTGTTTCTTGAATTTTGTTACTCATAATCCTTTCCCTAAATATTGTTCCAATATTATACAGGCACTTTCTATATCTACAAGACCTTTATTTTTTCTGAAATCAATCCTTCTTTCCCTTAGTCTTTCTTCAGCCGCCTCGGAAGTCAGCCGTTCATCTTCTAATATTATATCAAAACCAGTCAATTTTTGTGAAAAATCTATACAATTTTGTGCCTGAGAACCTAAAGACCCGTCCATATTAATAGGTATACCTACAACAATCTTTTCAACTCTATTTTCTTGAGCTATTTTAGTAATTTCTTCTATAGCTTTTTGTTCTGGTTCTCTAGATATACATCTACACGGAGTTGCTATAACATGCAGATAATCACTCAGTGCAATACCAATACGCTTTGTTCCTACATCCAATGCCATAATTTTATGCATTATCAACCCACTTTGCTTCTATACTGGATATTATCATATCAAGCTGAAGTAGTTTAAAATCATCAGAACTTGCATGTTTCTTTTTCTCAAATATGCTTGCAGCTTTCCGTTGGTTTTTCAAAATATAGCGTTTTCCTACATAATATTCATATATACTTTTTCTTAATATATTTGTTAAAAAGCTATAGTTTGACCCCAGAGAATAAAGCATTTTCGCAAGCTCTTTGTCTTCCTTTTGCATTCTTAAATAAGCTGCAATATTGAAAGTAATAAGTTTATATGCCAGCTCCTGCGCGGTATAAATACTATCAAAATTATCTGCTACGAATTTATCTAAATCTACATTAAAGTTATTAGCCCTAAATTCAGCAGAAAGCTTGTCTATGAAAGCTTTAAATTCTTCTGAGGTAATCTCGTCAAAAAACCAGTTTTGAACATAATTACTCATACATAATTTATCAATATCTTTTTGGCTTAATTCTTTCTTTTCCAGATTAATAACAGGTTTTTCCGGTTCAACGTCCAGAAGAATACTTTGCCAACAGATATATTCATAAGGAATAGGTTCTCCGTTAAGATGAGAATTTTCTTCTGCCTGCATAAGCAAATACTTTGCAACGCCGGCACTAATCTCGTATCTTTCTTGATAATTATAAAATTTATCAACAATTTTATAAAAATCGCTTTCTGTCATTGAATTAAATCCAAATGAATCAAGAATACCGTATCTTGGATTAATTACAATAGCAAGGAATTGCAGTGTCTTATTTGACCTTAGTCGGGTAAATATAATCGCCATATTACCATGTCCGTCCGGGAAAGAGGTGTATATCTTATACGGTTTTGTTTCACTCAAAATATTTCTGTAAAACTCTTCGGTTTTATCAACTCTTATTCCAGCCATTTTTAATTCGGACAATGCTTTATTAATCTTTGCCTGCATTTCTTCCGGCGCAAAAGTCTTAGCGTTTTCAAGAGCATGATAAGCAAGCTGCGACTTTGTTCTGCCTAATATATCCAGAGCAGTGTAACCTACTTCCGAATCCAAATAATACAAGAATACAGGAATAAGGATATTAGCAAGGGCATCATAGGCATAGTCTTCTTCAAGAGATTTTATTAAAATAATTTTGTCATTATCATTGATTGCATTCAGAAAGTCCATAAAATCTATTTGTGCTTCCGGATTCATAATTGCAGTTTCAAGGAGCTGTTTTGTTTCTTTGTTAATTAGCTCATTAAACTGTTCAAAATACCCGCTTATTACATCGTAATCTATTTTATTACCCAAATCCTTAAGCATATTAAACGCAATCATTTTAACATGATCATTATACTCAGGAGCCTTGATAACATTCCATAATTCATCATTTAAAGTTTCCTTGTCGATAAGCTCCATAAGCAACCAGCATATTAAAACAGCTTTTTGTTCATTAGCATTGACAAGCTCCCTTATCAAAACGTCAAGAACTGTCTTTTTATCCTCAATATTTTTTAAGTCAGTAATTAAAGACGACTGCGGCTGATTTGATGTCATAAGAGCAGTTAAAGTTGCTAAAATTTCTGCCTTAATTTGGATTTTATTCATCTGAAACCTCTCTTCAAACGGATTTTTTATATTTCAACATAAGGAACAAATCTCTACCCGAAATATTTCCTGACCTTATTTACACTTACTCCAAAAAGCATCTAATATTTGTTGGGCTTCTGCAGAGAGCATTCTGTCATTAAGAATAAGGTATTGTACAGCTATCATTGTGCATTCTGAACATATATTAACACCCGGACCTTTGACCATCTTTATAACTTCAGTATTTGGTCTTCCGCAAAAACTGCAATAAACAGGTTCAAGTATTCCTTCATGATGGTGCGAAGCTGCTTCCGATTGTTTAGACTTGCTCCTCTTACCTAATTTTATAACCTTATCATCTGACATAAACCTCTCCTATTATTTTTCGATTGTAACTTAAAAGAAGGGTTTTCGCAAGAAATATTAAGAAGCATAAAGGATGCTCTTTTCAACAGGCTTTATAATTTATTTCTCCAGATAAACAAATCTTTGAAACCAGTGGAAAAGGTATAAGCGCACTAATAAAATATTAAATTGTTAAATCTCCAGTAAAGGGATTTTTGATTTTTGTGAATCAGCAATCCAATATTTCTTCTAAATTATGTCATTCCCGGCTGAAATAGAAGAGGTGTCAAAAAAATCGAGAGCCCCTCGTCGGGGCTCTCGATTCATATTCGACTAGAAT
>CAZXQM010000024.1:6387-15004 GCA_964643455.1 uncultured Vampirovibrio sp.
GTCAAAAAAATCGAGAGCCCCTCGTCGGGGCTCTCGATTCATATTCGACTAGAATGAATATATTTAAATAAGAAAAAGGGAAATCATTTGGGTTAGAGAGGGCATCCGCCCTGTTACCTGCGTGTGTAGCATTAGCCTGAGAATGTTTTGTAAGAAGATTCGATGTTGTCTTCGATAACTTTGTCAATTGCTTCAATTTCTGTTGTAATCTGAGTTCTTTCATCATCGAGTCTTTCAAGTTTTAATTCAAGATTCTTATCTTCTTGTTGGATAATCTCTGTTTTTGCATTGATTTCAGCTTGTTGTTTGTCATATAGATACTGTTCATATTCGTATTGATTGTACGCATCCTGATATGCAGCTTCATCCGTAACAGTTTCTGCTTCTAAATCTATTGTTATGTATGTTAATGGTTCGCCATTTTCGTCGTAAGTAGTAGGAATAGTCATAGAAACAATTCTACCGGTTGATACATCAAATTCTAACTCAGTATAGTCATATTCCGTATTTTGAGTATAAGCACCGTTTGCTATGTAATCATATGTTACAGCAGCACCGCTATTATCTTCAACATCAGAGATTAGTGCAAAATGAATACTGCCGTTATCATCGACATACAAGTAGAAATCGTCTGCAGTACAAACGCTTCCAGAGCTCATTGTAATACCTGCATTGTTTATCGCATTTATGTATCCTTCATATTCTGTTTGATTTATAACTCCTTCTTCAAGAGCTTCTGCAAGTGTATAAGCTGTTTTGCCTGCTACAAGGGTAGTCTCAGTACCGCTAAGAGATGCAGTATCTGTACCTGTACCGTTAGCCCAGAAATATTGAACTCCGCTTTTAAGTTTATAATCACCTGTCTCAGTTTGTTCAAAATCACTTGCTGTAGCCTGTCTCACAACTCCGCTGCTTTCATATACATAGTAATTAGATATGGCATCTGCAGATATAGTATTTGTCGTAGGCGTTTCATCTTCATTGTCAGTAGTAGTACCATATGACGCACTTACCCACTCACCGGTAATAGTTTCGTAACTTTTAGTTGTTGAAACATATCCGGTATTTTGAGTTAATGACGCACCATATGCAGTTGTACCAAGTGTTACACAGTAAGAACCATTGGTTCCAGGTTTAACAGCACTGGCATCAAATGAGTATGTTGTAGCCCCATTAGTACCGGTGTATTGAACAGTGGTGTAATCGCTTGTAGACGGAGGTGTCGGAACAGTCATTGATAATAAACTGTTGTACAGTGTTGTTGACTGTTGCGATAAAATTGTTCTTTCCTGGTTAACTTGTTGACCTTGATACTCTAAGTTAGATTGTCTTGCTACTAAACTTAATTTTCTTGCTTGTGATGCTGATAGTCCCATAATGTGTACTCCTTTTTTCCCTTATTCAATTGTATTTTTTTGCGTAATTTTTTACCTGTTGTATTACATTTCCTATATTGTTTGTCTTGATACTATGTATTACGGCAAGTTTCTAAAAAACTTTAGAGTTTTGGAAGTTATTGTTACAAAAGTTTACAATTTACCTTTTTACAAAAAAAGGAAAATAAGCCAAAAAACCACTAGTAGCTTAACTTTTAGCCAAACAAGGTAACCTATTATGTAGGAAGTACTTGAAACGGGATAGAAGAACACAAAACAACATTTTTATCTAAAAGATGATATAAAATGCCTTTCAGACAATATGTATTTTTACTCCTTCAAAACACTCTCTCCGGAAATCTTCTCACCGTTAATTAAGTACCTTGCCGTTTCGGTTTTCATCAAGTGATTATCAACGAGGGAAAACGATTCAAGGCTCAAAGTGTTAATACCGGTAAAAGTGTTGTCCGAAAGTCTTAGAGTAATTGTATCCGTAAGCATTTTATTATCATAAGGAGCTTTTTTAGAAAAAACTATAACATTCCCTTCAACAGATTTTAGTGAAACTTCTGCGTTTGCACCGCTAAAAGGATTTGAGAGCGTTATTTTATCGCCTACACGCGACAGAGTCCAAAAATCAATACTTTGCGGCTTAAAAGTTCCATAGCTGTTTGAATCTTCAAGTTTTGCACTCACTCTCCAGCTTCCAAAAAGAGCATCCGGAACATCATTTATAGAAACACCCGCTTGTAATACAGATTCTTCTCCTATTGCTACAGTACAAATTATTAGCGCAAAAATTGTAACCAATATTTTTTTCATAGTACTTATTATAACAATTTTTAAACAATTGTCATCAGCCGATTTTTTTATGTTATCCTATTATTAGATTTACACGAGCGAGGGATAATTATTATGACAGAAACAAAAATAAAAATAGAGGATTTACCTACCGTTTACGACCCTAAATCAACAGAAGAAGAAATGTATAAATTCTGGGAATACGGTGATTTCTTCAGAGCGGACGCACACTCTAATAAGCCTCCGTTCACAATAGTTATCCCGCCTCCAAACGTTACAGGTGTTCTCCATATGGGACACGCGCTTGACGGAACATTACAGGATATTCTAACCCGTTATCACAGAATGAGCGGATACGAAGCTCTCTGGCTTCCGGGTACAGATCATGCGGGTATTGCAACTCAAGCTGTTGTAGAAAAAGAATTGAGAAAAGAAGGTTTATCCCGTCACGACATCGGAAGGGATGAATTTTTAAAACGAACCTGGAAATGGGCTAATGAACACAAATCAGCCATTCTTAACCAGTTCAAAAGACTTGGAGCTTCTTTTGACCGTTCAAGAGAAAGGTTTACTTTTGATGAAGGATGTTCAGAGGCTGTAAAAGAGGTTTTTGTCACACTTTACAACAAAGGTCTTATATACAAAGGTGCATATATTGTTAACTGGTGCCCTCGCTGCCAAAGTGCAATTTCTGATATTGAAACCGAATATGAAACCGAACAGGGACATTTGTGGGAAATTTCTTATCCATTGGTAGGAGAACCAGGTGCTATTATTGTTGCTACGACAAGACCTGAAACAATGTTTGGTGATGTTGCTATTGCGGTTCACCCTTCTGATAAAAAATATTCAGAACTTATCGGTAAAACTGTTATGATACCGCTTTCAGGCAGAAGAATTCCTATTATTGCGGATGAGTATGTTGATAAGTCTTTCGGGACAGGTGCTGTTAAAATTACTCCGGCGCACGATCCGAATGATTATGAAGTCGGAAAACGCCACAACTTCTCACCTATATGGGTTATAGATGAAGAAGGTAAAATGAAAGCCTGTGCCGAAGTTCCGCCTGATTATCAAGGTTTGGACAGATATGAAGCCCGTGAAAAAATTGTTGGAATGCTAGGTTATAACAACTTTTTATTGAGAGTGAAAGATCTCGAACACAATGTAGGCAAATGCCAGAGATGTAATACAACAATTGAACCGCTTCTTTCTGAACAATGGTTTGTAAAGATGGCACCTTTAGCAAAAGAAGCTATTGCCGCTGTTAAAGACGGCAGAATTAAATTTATTCCTGAAAGATGGGAAAAAAATTATCTGGGTTGGATGGAAAATATTCGTGACTGGTGTATTTCAAGACAGCTGTGGTGGGGACATCAGATTCCGGCTTATTACCACAAAGTTACAGGAGAAATGGTTGTAGCAAAAGAAAATCCTGATCCAGAAAATTATGTACAGGATACGGATTGCCTTGATACGTGGTTTTCATCAGGTCTGTGGCCATTCTCTACAATGGGATTCCCTAACGCTGAAACTGATGATTTCAAGAAATTTTATCCGACATCAGTTCTTGTAACCGGGTTTGATATAATTTTCTTTTGGGTTGCAAGAATGATAACCATGGGGCTGGAATTTACCGGAAAAGCTCCATTTTCAACGGTTTATATTCACGGCTTAATCCGTGACGAAAAAGGGCAAAAAATGTCAAAATCTAAAGGTAATACAATAGATCCGGTTCAAATTATCGACAAATACGGCTGCGACGCTTTAAGATTTACAATGACATCTCTTTGTACATACGGTGGTCAGGATATCAAGATTTCAGATGAAAGATTTGAGTATGGCAGAAATTTTGCTAACAAACTCTGGAATGCTTCAAGATTTGTACTTATGAATCTCGATGGTGTTGATGATAATCCTATCGAAAAACACAAATTAACTCTGGTTGATAAATGGATTTTGAATCAGTTAAATGAAACTGCAAAACTTGTTAACCAGTATATGAAAGAATATAGAATTGGTGAAATAGCTCATACATTATATGATTTCTTCCGAAATGAGTATTGCGACTGGTATGTGGAAATTGCAAAAATTCAGCTTCAGGATAGTGAGCTTAAAGCTAATACACAGCGGGTATTAAGATACGTTCTTGATATGTCGCTTAGAATGCTTCATCCGATAATGCCTCATATAACAGAAAAAGTTTGGGGATTAATACCCGGAAGCAAAGAGGCTGATGCATTTTCTCATAAAGGAATAAATCCAAAAGCTCTTATTGTAGCAGATTTTCCTCTGTATACAGAAGCTTTAAATTTCCCTAAAGAAGCTGCGGAAATGAAGCTTGTTTTCGATACCATTTCATCTTTGAGAAATGTAAGACAAAGCTTTAATATTCCGACTACAGCTACAGTTGATACTGAGATTAGAGCAGAAAAAAGTGAAAAGGAAATTTTCGAAGAGATAGAGCCATACATTCACAGGCTTGCAAAGGTAAATCATATAACTTATGCCTCAATGAATGCTCCAATACCGCCAAAATCTGCTACAGCAGTTGTTTCGGCATCAAAACTAATCATTCCTCTTGCAGATTTAATAGATCTTGATGCAGAGATTAAGCGTCAGGAAAAGAAGCTTGAGAAATTAACGAATGAGAAAAATTCGCTTGAAGGCAGAATGAAAAATGAGAAATTTGTATCTAATGCACCAAAGGAACTTGTTGAACAGACAAACGCAAGAATAGAAGAAATTTCTACCCAGCAAAAGTCTATACAAGAGTTGATTGATTCATTAAAATAGATAGAGCAGATAATAGCGCCGCTTCTAAAGAAGCGGCGCTATTATCTGCAAAACACTCCGTTGATACTATTTACATTCATGTCAAAAAATAGTAAGATAGATTAGTTAATATAAGCTATGAGAGGATTTATATATGAAATTTCACATGCAAGTGTTGATTGCACTTGGGTTGGGGTTGAAGAGAAATTGGCATATATTTGCAGGACTGATTCTTGGTGTTATTGTGGGTGTTTGGCTTCATAATTCACCAAGTCCGGTTATAATGACAACCCTTACATTTATTGGTCAAGTATTTATTCGATTAATCCAAATGGTCGTTATTCCATTGGTAATTTCGGCTATAGTAATAGGAATCACTAGTATTGGAGATAGCAAACAGCTTGGAAAGCTCGGTACGAAAATGATTTTTTATTACACAATTATCACTGTTGCAGCAGTTTCTATAGGAACTGTATTGGCACTACTTTTGAAACCGGGACTGGGGGCTGCTCATTATATAAATATTGATACTGCAATCGATATTCAATCTCAAGTTGCTGCAACAATTGAAACTCAGAAAGGTAATTTACTTAACATTGTCTTAGGATTCATTCCTAAAAATCCTTTGGCATCAATCGCAAGCGGAGATATGGTTCCTATTATTGTATTTGCTGTAATGTTTTCTATTGCATTAGCAAAGGTTGGTGATATCAATAGACCATTTGTAAGCTTTTTTGAATCAATATTTGCAGCTACAATGAAAATTACAGATTGGATTATGTGTTTTGCAGCTCCGGGCGTATTTGCGCTCACAGCAGTTGCCGTTTCATCATTCGGCATTGATATATTTATGAGTATTTCTAAATATTTAGGAGTACTTGCTCTGGGGTTTGCAATACAATTCTTTATTGTTTATCCAGTATTTTTAAAAATATTTTCAAAAGTGCCTGTAATGATGCTATATGCCGCAATGGCAGAAGCTATGATGGTTGCATTTGGAACTGCAAGTTCTTCTGCAACACTGCCGTTAACAATTGCCTGTTGCGAAAAAAGAGGAATTTCCCATAAAGTTTCAAGTTTCGTACTTCCTCTAGGAGCAACATTAAATATGGATGGTACCGCAATGCTCCAGGTAATTGCTGTGATATTTTTAACTCAGGCATACGGTGTTGCATTGACTCCATATTTGGTCGTTCAAATTGCACTTCTGGCTATTGTAGCTTCATCAACATGTGCAGGTATTCCTGGGGCAGGATTGATTACTATAGCTCTGGTGCTTAACGGAATGGGGTTGAGTCCGGAGCAGCTTGTGGCAGGTTTTGCATTTCTCTTTACTATTGAGAGAATTACGGATATGATGAGAACGCTTCTCAATGTAACGTCTGATGCCGTTGTAGCGGCCGCAATTGCTGATAATGAAAATGAAATCAATTACGACCTACTGAATAATCCAGAATCTTACGGAGATATTATTAATTAATAATACAAAACTTATAACAAAAACGGGAAGCTTAACAGTTTCCCGTTTTTGTTATATAATTAAGTGGAATTGAGGAGGAAGGGACACGATGGAAACAGGTGAAGAAAAAAACATTGACTGGGCTAATTTAGGTTTTGGATACATAAAAACGGACTATCGTTTTGTTTCAAATTATAAAGAAGGCAAGTGGGATGAAGGTTCATTAACAACAGACGAAAATATCGTTATGAATGAATGTGCCTGTGTTTTACAGTACGCACAAACTTGTTTTGAAGGTATGAAAGCATACAAAACTGTTGACGGAAGGGTTGTTTGTTTTAGACCGGATTTGAACGCCAAAAGAATGGCTGATTCCTGCAGTTATCTGGAGATGGCAGTTTTTCCGGAGGACAGATTTATTGATGCAGTTGTTCAGACAGTAAGAAAAAATATAGATTATGTTCCACCTTACGGCTCCGGAGCTTCTTTGTACATAAGACCGTTCATGTTTGGAATAAACTCTGTTATGGGAGTTAAACCTGCAACAGAATTCCAATTCAGAATATTTACATCTCCGGTTGGACCCTATTTCAAAGGTGGTGCAAAACCTATTACACTAAGAGTTCCGGACTTTGATAGAGCTGCGCCTCATGGAACAGGACACATTAAAGCCGGTTTAAACTATGCAATGAGTCTCCATGCAATAGTTGATGCCCATAATCAAGGTTATAACGAAAATATGTATTTGGATTCAGCAACAAGAACAAAGGTTGAAGAAACCGGCGGTGCTAATATAATTTTTGTAACTAAAGACAATAAAGTTGTTACTCCAAAATCAAAAACAATTTTACCATCAATCACAAGACGCTCATTAATGTATGTTGCAAAACATTACTTGGGCTTGGAAACAGAAGAAAGAGAGATTCTGTTCAGTGAAGTTAAAGATTTTAAAGAATGTGCACTTTGCGGAACGGCAGCGGTTCTATCTCCTGTCGGAAAGGTTGTTAATCATGATGAAGTAATTTTATTCCCGTCAGGAATGGAAAGACCAGGCGAAATTACCCAGCAGCTTTATGATACTCTAACAGGTATTCAGATGGGTAGAATTGATGCTCCAGAAGGTTGGATTAAGGAAATAGCTTAATATAATAAAAAAGACCGGATTAAAACTGGTCTTTTTTATTCTGCTTTAAAATCTTTCTTAGCTTCTCCTAAATTGTAAGTATTATAAATGTTTGAATATAGCTTGGCAGCGGCTTCCGCATTGCTCTTTTGGGTATAAGCCAGAACAGCATCAAAACCTGTTTTATTTATGGTACCGTCTATGTTTTCAAAATTAGGAGTTTCAGATTTACTTAGCATGTCTGCAGCCAGAATGCTTGAACCGTATTCTGCAATATCGACTTTACCGTCATTATTCACATCAAGAGACTTTGAGGTAAAAGTTTCATCCGGAGCAAATCTGCTATCTAATTCTTTTACAGACAACTCCTTTACGCCGCCCATTTCTTCATAAGCAGCACCAAGCAGAGCTTTTCTGTCGACTTGGCCTTTTGGCATTTTGGGCATATAACGATATTCAAATTCCAACGGTGGAAGTGCCTTTATGTACTCGTTATTTTCTTTTAAAAATTTATCCAGTTTATCAATATTATTTTGTGCTGCATCTGGATTGAATCCGAAGTCTAAAATCGGGGCTGTCGTCATATTATCAGTAACAAGCGGATGTTCCATGTATGTGTACAAATTCTCTACAGCATTTCTCCCGTATTTAACAGAATTATCTGCTATTTTATTGTCATATTTACCTTTAGTTCCATCAATATTAGTAATACCATTTCTAACTTCAAACATAAAACGCCTCCACACAGGTTATATTTATATAAAAACACTAACATAGAGAAAATTGCTTTTTGATAGATTTTGCAGTTTACAAAATTTAACAAGTTTAATAGTCGTTAAATTCTTGTAGTAAAATAATAAAAACAGGAGGAGTGATGAAAGAATATGTTTTTATAAACGGGGAGTATGTAGAAACTGACAAGGCTGTTTTACCTGTCCGAACCCACGCTTTTTTATATGGTACTTCAGTATTTGAAGGAATTAGAGCCTATTACAATAAAGAAGAAAATCAGCTGTATGCTTTTAGGATAAAAGAGCATTATGAAAGGCTTTTACACAGTGCAAAGGTTATGTGGATGAAAAG
>CAZXQM010000024.1:15104-23187 GCA_964643455.1 uncultured Vampirovibrio sp.
TAAAAGAGCATTATGAAAGGCTTTTACACAGTGCAAAGGTTATGTGGATGAAAAGTCCTTATACAATTGAAGAATATGCAAACATTACGAAAGATTTATTAAGACTAAACGGGTATAAAACAGATGTTTACGTCCGTCCAACCCTGTATAAATCCTCACAGAAAGTTGGTCCTACACTAACTGATAATGAAGATTCTTTCTTAATTTTTACAACTCCGTTTGGTGATTATTTTGATAATTCCAGAGGCTTAAAACTTTGTGTATCAAGCTGGAGAAGGACCTCTGATAACGCAATTCCTCCCAGAGCAAAAGTAAGCGGAGCTTATGCCAACTCTGCACTTATTAAAACTGATGCTCACGAAGCAGGTTTTGATGACGCAGTTGTTTTATCAGAATCCGGGCAGGTTACGGAAGGTTCTGCGATGAATATATTTCTTGTAATTAACGGAACGCTTGTAACTTCAAGCACTACAGATGATATTTTAGTTGGTGTAACAAGAAATACCGTGATTGAACTTGCTCATGAACTGGGAATTCCTGTAAAAGAACGTTCCATTGACCGTACTGAGCTTTATGCTGCGGAAGAAATTTTCTGCTGCGGTACAGGAGCGCAAATTGTTCATGTAGAAAGTATTGACCACCGTAATACCGGTGATGGAAATATTGGTTTGATAACTAAGCAAATTCAAACTCTATATTTTGATGTAGTAAAAGGAAAAGTAGATAAATTTAAAAAATGGTGCACGCCTGTTTATGATTAGTTTTTTGGGAAAATGCATGCAATATCTTTTTATGAGCATCAAGTATTTGGTTACAGGGCGCTCAAAATGGGAGCATGTAATTACTCAGGCTGCCGCTATAAGCTATGATTCTTTATTGATTTCTCTGGTTATAGCATTTGTATCAGCAGCGGTTATTGCAATACAGGTATCCAAACAGTTTCTTATGTCAGGTGCAGAAGCTTATGTAGGAGGCTCTATTGCAGTTGTCATGATAAGAGAAATTGCTCCGGGATTTGTTGCCCTGGCAATAGGAGCAAGAGCCGGAACGGCAATTTCTGCAGAGATTGCAAACATGCAGGTAACTTCTCAGGTCGATGCAATAAAAACACTAAAAGTAGATCCTGTCGGATATTATTTTTCTCCAAGACTTCTTGCTGCGGCTATTACAGTTCCTATGGTTGTACTGCTGGCGGAGGTGGTCGGAATCTCAGGAGGGTTGTTTGTATCACATGCAACTATTCATCTCCATCCTGCAAGATATATAAACTCTGTATGGCTTTGGCTTAGTACACGGGATATTTATATAAGCTTGTTAAAAGGACTTATTTTTGGAGTTTTAATTGCTCTTGTCTGCGCGACTCAAGGCTATGAAACTAAAGGTGGTGCAAAAGATGTCGGGGAATCAACAACAAAAGCGGCTGTTTTATCAACAGTGTATATGTTAATAGCAGATTTTCTTATAAATTTAGTGTTTTATCTATAGCAAAAATAATTTGATAATGCACTATGCTTGTGTTATCATGCGTAATATTGAGGTAGAGTTGTGATTAACTCAAGATGTAACGAGAGAAAGACATATGAATTAGTCTCAGAGTGGTTGGATGAGTACCACTCTGTTTCTGATAAGTATAAAAAAGCGAAAGCCAAGGCGCTTATTGTCACAAGAATGCTACCTATAATAAAAAAAATTGCTAAAACAATAGCAAGGCGTTCTAGCGATCCTGTTGAAGATTTGATACAAGCCGGCGCAATAGGGCTTTTGAAGGCAATTGATACCTATTCAGAGAATTTAAACAATAATTTTAAAATATATGCAGGTTACTATATCATCGGAGAAATGAAACATTATCTGCGTGATAAAATGAATACGATAAGAGTTCCAAGACGTATTCAGGAGCTTACTGCTCGTATTAATAGTTTCTTAAAAACACTTACTCTGGAAGAATTAAACGAGTTAACAAATGACGATGTCGCGGATGCTTTACAGGTTCCTCGCAAAGAAATTGAATATGCACTTCAGTTTGACAGAAGACGTTCTACGCTTTCTTTAGAAGAGATTTATGCTAGTGATACCGGCAATTTGGGTTATGAAGAAGTTATTTCAAAGGACAGCTACAAAGATGTTTGGGATTTAGAAGATACAAAAATAGTGCTCAAAGATATAATTGAAAAGCTGCCGGAAGAATCTCAACTACTTATTAAGGCTTATTATTATAATGATTTGTCGCAAAAAGAAATTGCTGAGAAGTTTAATCTTACCCAAATGCAAGTTTCAAGGAAATTAAAAAAAACTTTCACACTCTTATACAGAATGATAGCTGATAATACGACAGAGGTTAGTGATAATGGATAATTTTTATTATTATTTATTCTGGGTATGTATAATAGGCTTATGTTTCGGAAGCTTTTTCAATGTTGTTATTTTAAGATCCTTATCCGGTGAAAGTATAGTTTTTCCGCCGTCAAAATGTCCAAAATGCGGTAATAAGTTATTGTTTTGGCATAATATTCCGGTGCTTTCTTATATATTATTAAGAGGGAAATGTTATTTTTGCAAAGAAAAAATCAGTATTCAGTATCCTATTGTCGAATTATTAACAATGTTCTTATTTGCCCTTACTTTTATAAAATTTGGAATTAGTGTAGCAACACTATTTGCAATTTTCTGGGTTTCTTGTCTAATAATAATGACAGGAACAGACTTAAAAGAACAACTTGTAGATTGTAATGTTGCTATAATTATGGGTATAAGCGGAATTATATTTAATATTTTGTCTAGCGGAACATCCGGTTTAATTCAATCTTTAATTGGTATTTTAATAGGAAGTGTTATATTGGAATTGATTGCTCGTTCCGGTTACTTATTTACGGGTACAAGAGCAATGGGAGAAGCTGATACTTATGTTGCGGGTGCTCTAGGTGCAATATTCGGCAAAGATATTATAGTTGTACTTCTTATAGGGCTTCTTATTTCGATGCTATTTATATTACCGGTATTTTTTTATAATCAATATAAAAATAACAACAAGCTAACCTGTATATTAGGTGTATTATTTGCATTATCGTTTGCAGTATTTGAGACAATTGCACAAAACTTCTATACGCTTGCTGTATTTGCGGCTTTAGGATTAGCACTGGCTTTCTCTATTCTAAAAAATATTAGAAATGCAGAAAACAGAAGCTATCTTCCTTATGTACCGGCGCTTGCGGCCGGAGCTTTAGTCTTTTTGTTTTTTATAATATAATACTTCTATGAGTGTATCGTATCCGAATCAATATAGAAATTACTGTATTTTTGATGAACAACGGATTTCCGAGAGAAAGAATTATGAAATCATTAAAGCTTCTTTAGAAAACCCGATGTCGGAAGATGAAGTGGTGGAAGATTTATATATTTTAAATAGAATGCTTGATGAGGGAGAAAAAGGGGTTGAAACTCTCTATCCGTTGCTTTCCCGTTACAATAATACAAAATCACCTAATATTCAAACATTTCTGGCAGGAATTTATAGAAAAATTAAAGTTCCGGATGCTTTTGGGCCTCTTTTATCAATGCTTATCCAAAATTCAATTAACCCGCCTTCACAGGCAGGATTTGATCCCAATGAAGAAATTGGCGGCGCTATTCTTGAATACTTAGCGTAAAACATTATCTAACGTCAATAAATTTATGTATCTGCGGAATAAGCCTTACCCTGTGATAATTATCTAATGTCATATTTAGAACGGTTTCCATAAATTCCGGTTCTACAGAGAGAGTATTACCTGTCATTTCAGGCTGTAAAATAAGTTCAATATCATATTTTTTACACAAATGTACAGCTTTTTGTATTTCTTCATCTGTAATATCAGAGTTAAAAACCATCTTCGCAAACAGCTTTTTTTGTGATGCAATTTTAAAGAATTTGTCATGCAAATCCCACATCGGTTTCAATCCGGTACAGCTTGTAAGCTTTATATCAGCAGATACATAAGTTAAATAATTTATGATTTCTCCCAGTTGTCTGTGCAATATTCCATTTGTTTCTAAATAGACCGGTAATTTGCATTCCGGTAAAAATTGTTTTAAGAATTGTATATTCAAAAGAGGTTCACCGCCGGTTAAAGAAATAGAATGACAATTTGAATTTAAATCAACAAGTTTTAATAATCCATTCACTGAATATTTAGTAGCATGTGCCGTATCAAAATCCGTATCGCAATATTTACATTTTAAATTGCAACCGCAAAATCTGACAAATATTTGCTTATATCCAATAAAAGGTCCTTCACCTTGAATTGATGCAAAAACTTCTTTTATATCCGCTTCCACTTTCTTTACCTCCGGCTTTATGAAACTCCTCTTTCTCTAAACTGGCGGAGTTTCCTGTACAATTCAATTTCTTCTCCTGTCAAATCCTGAGGAATTTGAATCTCTACAGTTACTATCATATCACCAATTTTATTATTTTGCTTAATACCGCAACCGGCGAGCCTTATTTTCTGACCGCTTTTTGTATTCGGGGATATTTTTAATGAAACATTTCCGATTAAAGTTGGTACGTTGACTTCTCCTCCAAGGACGGCGACATCAGGAGTAATTTGAATATTTTTCAATATATTCAAACCTTCGGTTTTATAATTTTGCGACTCTCTTATATGGATTGTAAGATACAAGTCGCCGTTTCTGCCGCCATTTTGTCCTTTTTCCCCTTCCTCAGCCAGTCTTATTTTAGAAAGATTTTTTATTCCTGCCGGTATTTTAACTTTAAATCTTTTATACTCGGAAATTTCACCTTTACCTTTGCAATCACTGCACTGGGCTCCGTTAACAAATCTTCTTCCGCTGCATTTAGGACAAATCTGTGTTTGAAGCATATTTATAACTTTTGTTGTACCGCTTATTGCATCAAATACCGAAATTTCTACATCTGAATAAATATCGTCTCCCTTTTTAGGAGATTTTACTTCTTCATTTTTTTTATATGTTTTAAAAATATCTTCCCAGAAAGAATTTTTCTTTTCTGATTTGTTCCCGGTTTCTTTAAAATTCGGATTAGTTGTTGATTTGTCGTAAGATGTTGTTTTTTTATGGTTATTTGAAGCACTATAGTTGTAGAATCTTCTGGCCTTATCATAGTCAGCTTTTTTAATTTTGTCAGACAAAATCTCATAAGCTTCATTAATTTCTTTGAAACGCAGAATCGCTTCATCAGAATTCCCTGCAACGTCAGGATGCCATTTGCGTGCAAGCTTTCTGTACGCATTTTTTATTTCTTCATTTGTACTAAACTCCGATATGTCTAAAATCTTATAATAATCTTTAGTCATATCAATAATTTAATGATTGGAAAATATTTGTCAACATATTTTCAGGCAGGTATTGTTACCTATTGAAAATCAGATATTATAATGATATTATTTCTGTATGTTTAAGAAATGGTTATTGTTTTTATTATCTGTTTTGGTATTTCCTCCTGCTTATTCGGGGAGCTTTGAGAAAGCAATGGAGAAAGGGTATAATGTTTTTTTATACTTATATTCTCCTAAGTGTAAGTATTGTACAATGTTTTCGCCTAACTATGAAAAAGTTTTAAAAACACACGATGGTGAGTTTGTGTTCATAAAAGTGGATGCTTCTACGAAGTACGGAAAGCGTCTTATGTATGAATTTAGCGGAACTTATGTCCCGTTTGTTGTAATGATAAATTCTCAAAAAAAAGTTGCAGCACAGATTGCACCTGATTGTTTATTTGATGTAAAATGTATTGAACTAAATATGCAAAATTTTAGAAATTTATAAATTTAAAAGGGTGGTCGTATGAAAGGTATAGTTTTAGCAGGCGGAGCAGGTACACGGTTATATCCAGCATCACAGCCTATATCAAAAATATTGCTTCCCATTTATGATAAGCCGATGATTTATTATCCGCTTTCAACGCTTATGCTTGCGGGGATTAAGGATATTATGATTATCACTAATGAGTCGGATTATGATAATTTTATAAAACTACTTGGTGACGGTTCGCAATACGGATTGAATTTGCATTATCGAATACAGTATGTACAAAGAGGGATTGCTGATGCGTTTTTGATAGCGGAAGATTTTATCGCAAAAGATAACATTGCACTAATTTTAGGTGACAATATATTTCACGGTCAGGGTTTCTCTTCGATAATGAAAGAAGCTGTAAGAAAAAATACCGGAGCAACCGTATTTGGTTATACGGTAAAAGATCCTGAAAGATTTGGTGTTGTTGAGTTTGACAGTAATAATAAAGCAATATCTCTGGAAGAAAAACCTGTCAATCCAAAATCAAATTATGCTGTTACAGGTTTGTATTTTTACGACAGGCGTGTATGTGAATATGCCAAATTGCTAAAACCTTCTAAAAGAGGAGAACTTGAAATTACTGACCTGAATAAGATTTATCTTGAACTCGGGCAATTGAATGTTGAGATT
Source organism: uncultured Vampirovibrio sp. (assembly GCA_964643455.1). GTDB lineage: Bacteria > Cyanobacteriota > Vampirovibrionia > Gastranaerophilales > Gastranaerophilaceae > CAG-196. The sequence goes on from CAZXQM010000024.1 coordinate 21,549, forward strand.
CTGGGCAGAGGATTTGCCTGGCTTGATACCGGAACTCATGATTCTATGCTTCAGGCAAGTTTGTTTGTCCAGACAATGGAGCTTAATAAGGGAGTTAAAATCTCCTGTCTTGAAGAAATTGCATTCAATCAGGGTTTTATATCCAAAGATGATCTTTTGAAAAAGATAGAGAAATACGGGTATAAAAACGAATATTACAACTATGTTCGCTCTGTACTTGAACATCCGGATACAGTTGCTCTCGGGGTGTGAGTTTCTTATTTTTGAAAATAAAACCGGATTTAAAAGATAAACAGATTGTATTTGAACAATAGAAAAAGTGTGAAATGCGAACGAGGATAAAAAACACTGTTGGAGTCATTTTAATAAAATGAAAAAAGTTATAATTACAATTATTTTAATACTTTTTGCAATACCTGTTTATGCAGAGTCAATAAATCCTGTGGTATATAAGCAAATGCAGCTTAAGCAATACCAGAACAATAAGTCGCGGCAGCAAAAGACAAATCAGGTTCCTTATTGGCAGGCGCAATCAAATTACAGCACCAGAAACAAGATTTATAACAATAACGGCAATACTAATTACAATTATTACCAGTATTTAGAAAGCAGCAGGAGCCGGTAGTGATAAATATTGATTGCATTGCACTTAAAGCTTTCTTCGAAGAAAATATTGATTTTATAATTGGAGCAAGACTGCAAAAGATTCAGCAGCCGACAAGACGGGATTTTATACTTTCATTGCGAAACAACGGAGAGAGCAAAAAACTTTATGTTAATATTTCTCCCCAAACTTATCATATTTGTTTTATGGCAGAAGCAAATGAATTAAGAAGATGTTTAAAGATCCCTAAACATCCGCCAATGTTTTGTATGCTTTTGAGAAAATATCTGGAAGGTTGTAAGATCGCGGATGCCTGTGTAATTGAAAACGAAAGAATCATAGAGTTTCACTTTGAAACGATGGATGAATTTTCAGAGGCGCGTTCACTTTGCCTGTGTGTTGAACTTATGGGAAAACATTCCAACATAATTTTATATGATAGAAAGACTTCTCTAATAATCGGATGTGCTCACAACGTAGGAGCTGAAAAAAGCCGTTACAGAGAGCTTCAGGGCGGTTTAAAATATATTTACCCTCCTACAACTCCGCAGACTCCAAATGAAACATTGCTTTCAAAGATTAATTCGTACAAATCTGTCAATGAATTAATAGATAACTATTACACTGATATTCAGGAAAATGTGAATATAAAGAATGTACGAGCCAGACTTACTTCAATGATTCTTCCTAAATTAAAGAAGGTTAAAAACTCCGTAAATAAAATAGAAACGCTATTAAGTAAACGTGATAATACCGATAAATACCGGCTTTATGGAGAGCTTTTGACAGCGAATATATATAAAAAATGTGATTACCAAAAACAAATAGAAGTTTTTGATTATGTTAATAATGAGAATATTATAATTGAACTGGATGAGAATAAAAATCTTAATGAAAATGCACAAAGATATTTTAAACTATATTCAAAATCAAAATCTACAAAAGAAAAATCAGCAGAGCTTTTAAATAATTTAAAAATAGAAAAAGAATACCTTGAAAATATTTTATATAGTATAGAAAAAGCAAAAAGTATGA
>CAZXQM010000025.1:0-3608 GCA_964643455.1 uncultured Vampirovibrio sp.
CAAAATCTTCAAAATTATTAACATAAATTATTGCAGTTTTATATTGATTTTGTCTTGCGGCATTTTTTGCTTCTCCAAAAATACGACTCATTTGATTTTTAGGAGAATCCACAGTCATACCGGATGCATCTCTTTCAGTAACCGCAAAATCCGCTGTATCTATAGATACAAATGGAACTTTTGCTTCGCCTGCAATGGTCTCTGCCGTATATTTTCTTCCTGAACCGGCTTCATTGTCTTTTGAAGATATAATAATGCCTCTTGTACCGATTTTGCCGGTTTTAATCTGTCTTATTATTGCTTCTACATCTTTTTTGGTTGTTTCTTTACCATATAAAGAATCAATCGTTTTTCCCGTATCATAAACAACATGGACATTACCATTTTTTTTATTAAACAATTCATACCCTATTTGAGCAAATTCATCAACATCTTTTGAGGTTATTTTCTTCCTGCTATCTCCATAATAACTGGAAATTCTTTTCATTAAATCTACTGCTTTGTCAGGAAAAATTCCGTTTAAATTAGCAGCATGGAAAACAGCCCGATCCTTCGCTTCTTTTGTAAACGGCGTCTTTACATCTTTTAGTGTTTTTTTGTTGAGCATTGCCCTTGCTTCATAGGTTTGTATCTGAGGTATTGAATATGTCACCATATTACTATAAAAATTTTCAAATAACGGTTCTTCTTTCAACTTATAAAAGACATCATTGCTCTGAAACAAAATAATCTTTAATTTTTCATTTGTATTAGCAGCCATTTGAGAAAGAGTATTTACAAGGTTTGTCTCTTCATCATCATTTTGTGACGAATTTATAAGCAAATTGTTCAAATTCATCAAGACAATTTTTTGTCTGTTAGTATCTATTGAATTTAACTCACTGATTTCTGAAAGTACTGTTTCTGGTCTGACATTATCACTCATTACATATAACATTGTATTTTTACTATTGAAAGAACCGTGTTTCGGATGATTAATTGTTTTTATAATACTAGAAGTTATTCTGTCAGCTTCTTTTGAATTTTCATAAGTTATTGCTAGATTTGAACCCAGTGCAAGTTTATTCCAAACATCAATGGCATGAGGATCGTAAATCTTCATATAATTCTTGTTAATTTCATCCATACTTTTATAAGCAGTATAACTCAATGCATTTTTTAAAAATTGGGAAGGATAAAGAATATTGCTATATGACATATTATTAATTGATAAACCTAGGAGCATATGAGAATCTATATTACCATGTGTCTTTTCTCCCAACTCTTTGATCATATCCTCAAGAGTTTCAGATAATTTAAGATTTTCTTGCGTCTCAGACGAAGCAGAATACTTTTCTAAAAAATCCCAATTATCTTCCTTTAAATCATTTAATATTGCTTTAAAATATGTTCTTCCATTTTTAGTTATTAACAGATTTGTCTGTGCGTAATCATTTGCTATTTTGCTTAGAGGAGATACCGAATCTATTACTCCTGAATCAAATAAATTATCCTCAAATTTGTTAAGCGCTGTTTCAGTATCTTCAATTGCAGCAGCCAGTATATGCTGTGGTAAAATTGTATCATGCTTATAACTCTTAGCAATTTCTTCTGCATGGTTTAATAATTGCTTAGCGTCTTCTGTATAATTTAGCGTTTTTTCTTTGGACTTGAAAGGTATATAACTTTTTGGTACTCCCTGTATCAGATTTTTATCAGAGAAATCTGAAATTTGAAAACTTTGAGTTTTATTTTTAATATTTACTTCCTGTTTTAATGGAAATACTTTATCAGCAGCACCAATCCTTAATATCACTTATTTTCTCCTTAATAAATTTATATTATGTTAAACCTTGTAATTAAAATTTTTGCTAATAAATTTTTAAAAATTTACAATTAGTAATAGTTAATCGCTTTAAATTTAATATATGGTATAATGAGGTTATTAACAGCTTGTAAGGAGAAAATTAATGAACACAGCCACTATTATAGGCAGAGCCGGGCAGGATGCAGAAATTAAGTATTTTGAATCTGGAAAAGTTAAAACAACATTCTCACTTGCTGTAGGCAGATGGGATTCAAAGACAAAAGAAGAAGTAACCGACTGGTATAATATAGAAGTTTGGGACAAACAGGCAGAGTTTGCCGGTGAATATATAAAAAAAGGGCGTCAGGTTGTTGTTGACGGAAGAATTTCAATAAGTAAATGGACAGACCAGACAGGAGAAGAAAGAGAAAGATTTCTCATAGTTGCAAACAATGTGAGATTATTAGGTTCAAAGAGAGATGCTGAACAATGATTTATTCTGATATAGTAGGTATAATTGCAGATGATTTAACTGGTGCAAATGATACAGCACTTCAGTTTCATCTGAGAGGAGCTAATACAAAAATTCTGCTTGATAGCGGATATATTCCCCAGAATAAGAATAATACGGAAGTATGGGCAATTTCAACAGAATCCAGAAATATCGAATGTGAAGAGGCTGTAGAACGTGTTAAAGAAGCTGTGCAATCTTTTATTGATAATTTTTCGTTTGAATATTATTACAAAAAGATTGATTCCACCCTTCGCGGAAATATTGCCCAAGAAACACTAACAATGCTTAATATTCTGGAATATGATGCAGCTATAATAATTCCGGCATTTCCTCAAGAAGGAAGGATTACTGTAGGAGGCTATCACCTTCTTAAAGGTGTCCCTATAGGAAGAACTGAAATTGCAATGGATCCTCATTCACCAATACTTGAATCACATATTCCGACACTTCTTCGTTCACAACTAGATGAAAAAGAACAGGATGTTGTCGGGACAATTGATTTAAAAACTATTATGAACGGAGCCGGGCCAATTTTAATTAAATTGAACGAACTAATTAAAGACGGCAAAAAGCTTATAGTTGCCGACTCTACTTCTATAACAGATATAGAACAGCTTGCACTTGCAATCAAGAAATGTGATAAAAAACTTCTTCCGACAGGGACTGCAGCAGGTGCACAAGTTATGGGAAAATGCTGGCTTGCCGGAACAGAAAAAAAACATGAACCAGTAAAATTAGAAAAATTACCTAAATTTATTATTTCAGGAACTGCTACAAACATTACTGCCGACCAGATTAATAAGTTAGAACAGTCTGATGATTATGAAAATGTAAACTTTATTCCGCTTGGGACTGCTGATGTTCTGAACGGTGTAGATGAAGATATTGTGAATAGAATTGTTACAAATCTGAGAAGCGGCGTAACAGTTACAGTGCACACATCCCACTTAATTGCAAATTTCGATGGTTTTTCAGACGATTCTTTTAATGCGGAGCTTACCAAGGAAAAATTGACATCCAAAATTACTGATTATCTTTCTGAACTTGCCCAAAAAGTTCTTGCAAAGATTAATGCAGTACTTATAACACTCGGAGGAGAAACATCTTATAAGTGCTGTCGGGCTATAAATTCGCATGAATTACAACTTCTGGATGAAGTTGCACCGGCAATTGCCCTCTGTTCTGATGTTAATGGACACTGGATTGTTACTAAATCCGGAAATTTAGGCAATACCAGAACTCTGATAGAAATTCTGGATTATTTTAGACACCATGAAGAGTAATTATGAAAATAAAATTATTATAACG
>CAZXQM010000025.1:3708-9939 GCA_964643455.1 uncultured Vampirovibrio sp.
CTGGATTATTTTAGACACCATGAAGAGTAATTATGAAAATAAAATTATTATAACGACGGGTGATCCTAACGGAGTTGGTGCGGAAATTACCATAAAAGCACTAAATCTATTAAATTTGCCAGCTAGGGATATCGTTATAATATCAAATTCTAAAGTTTTGAATACATATGGAACTATAAATAACAATTATGAAATTATAGAAATTGATTATCCAGAAAAAATAGTTCCAGGAGAAGTTTCTGCAAGTGCCGGTGACTTTGCATTCAAAGCACTTAAAAAAGCCTGTGAACTAAAACCGAAATTTATCGTAACAGCTCCGGTATCTAAAGAATCAATGAACCTTGCGGGACATAATTACAAAGGGCAAACTGAAATTTTAGAAAAATTTCTAGCACATGATGGACAAAAGGCTGAAATGCTTTTTGTCTCAAAAGACTTCAGAGTTCTTTTAATTACAAGACATTGTGCTCTAAAAGATGTAAGCAGTTTAATAACAAAAGAGTTAATAATAGAAAAAATAGAGCGTTTGCGAAGCTTCTTTCAAAATAAACTTATGATAAAAAAGCCTTCTTTTGCTATTTGTTCTCTTAATCCCCATGCCGGTGAAAACGGCATTATAGGTAATGAAGAAACAGATACTATGCTTCCGGCAATAGAAGCTGTAAGAAAAAGGGGAATAAATATTACAAATCCTCTTCCGGCAGACGCATTATTTACAAAAGGGGTACAAAACTACATCTCAGGAGAGAAAATTCCTTACGATTGTTATATTGCCTGCTACCACGATCAAGGTTTAATCCCAATAAAATCCGTAGCTTCCCAAAAGACTGTCAATATGACAATAGGGTTAGATATAATAAGAACTTCTCCAAGCCACGGAACAGCTTTTGATATAGCAGGAAAAAATATTGCAAACCCTGAATCTATGATTGAATCAATTAAATATTGTCTGTATTAATACCCCAAATTATATAAAACGACAGGCAAAGAGTTCTTTGCAGACAAAAACAACACAGTCTATGAAAATAACAAAGAATAGTTAACCTTCAAAACTCTTCCTACAGGTGACACTGAGGAACTATAACTTCACAAAACATTTGAACTTATCAACAAGAATCTAACTAATTTTAAAAACTGCTGCAATTGACTCATTATAATCCGGTCTCAAAATACCTTTTTCCGTAATAATACCGGATATAAGCTCATGCGGAGTTACATCAAACCCAGGGTTTATAACTTTTACTCCTTTTAGTGCACATACAGGTTTTCCGTTTATATGTGTAACTTCTTCGTGAGAACGCTCTTCAATCGGGATTTCATCTCCGGATTTTATTGAAATATCAATTGTAGAAAGAGGCGCTGCAACATAAAACGGAATATTGTGGTATTTAGCAGCTATAGCAACTGTATATGTACCTATTTTATTGGCTGTATCACCGTTTGCAGCAATTCTATCAGCTCCAACAACTACCATATCAATCATACCTTTTTTCATAAAGTATGAACACATCCCATCCGTAATTAATGTTACAGGAATTTCGTCCATTGCCAGTTCAAATGTCGTAATTCTTGCCCCCTGTTGCCGCGGTCGTGTCTCATCTGCGAAAACCTGAATAGTATTGTCTTTTGCATAAGCAGAGCGCACAACTCCCAATGCCGTTCCATACCCTACTGTGGCAAGCGCACCGGCATTACAATGTGTAAGAATAGTCGCACCCTTTGGGACAACTTCTGCACCATAATCACCAATTTTCTTATTTATTGCAATATCTTCATCTTCAAGTTTAATACCGTTTTGCTTGAGTTCCTCTATAATTCCATTAACATCAGAAATGGAATTTTTAATTACTTCAATTTGTTTATCCACTGCCCACATAAGATTTACGGCTGTAGGGCGTGAAGTTTTCATGTATTCGGCTTTTTCTATGAGTTTTTTTACAAATCCGTCTCTTGTTAAACCTTCTCCAGCTAGCTCCTGAGCATATAAAATAACCCCATGGGCACCAGCAATACCAATAGCCGGAGCCCCCCTTACTATCATATTTCTGATTGCATTAAACATTTCATCACCGGAAGTCACATTAATAAATTTATATTCATACGGAATGACCGTTTGATCAACCATCTTTGAATAATTATCTACCCATTCTATTGTTTTAATCTTTGACTTGAATTCCATTTTCCCGATTCCTTATTTAATCTCAAAACTTGCCCTAGAGTTCTGATTATTTTCTTTTCTTATTCCGGTAATAAGCCCATATACGTATGCAGTAACAAGACCTGAAAAGCCATTAAACAGGGCACTTATTCCTGCCGTAAGTATCATTAGCAAAACCATCACAATAAAAGAGCCGAAGCTGGTCATAAAAAATCTTAAAAAACCTTGTGTATAAGATGGAACCAGCCATCCTAAAAGGATGCTTAAAGGAGCATACACGATAGAGAATGCAATAAAAGATATAAAACCAATTAAAGCTCCAAACTGACATCCTTCTTTAATACTTATCATACCAATTAAATCATTTTTCTTTAGATAAACAAGTACGAAAGCTGAAAGACAAATTACAAGAATCATAAAACTTAAGAGACTTATATATGGAATTACAGTTATAATTCCCAAAACTGCCCCCGTAAATGCACTTATTAATGATATTTGTTTAAGCAATAATAAATTCATCTCAATACCTCATTGGATTATCCAGCACAAATATACCCTTTTAATGCTGTATGGGCTGCTACAAAAGGTGATGCCAAATAAATAAAACCTTTAGTATTTCCCATTCTCCCCTGAAAATTCCTATTTTGTGTTGCAAGACAAACCTCTCCATCCCCCAGAACTCCGGCATGGACTCCAACACAAGGACCGCACCCCGGTGCAAGTATAGCTGCATTTGCATCTACAAAAATGTCAATTAAACCTTCTTTTAAAGCCTGTTTGAATACATCCTTTGAGGCAGGTGATATAAGCATTCTAACATCAGAATGAACAGTTTTTCCTTTAAGAATTTCCGCAACGACTCTTAAATCCTCAATCCTTCCGTTTGTGCATGTGCCAACAAACACCTGATTAACTTTTACACCCACAAGCTCATCTACAGTTTTTGTATTATCAACAGTATGAGGACACGAAACCGTATAAGGAACATCTTCAGCATTTATTTCAATTATTTTTTCATAAATAGCATCACTATCCGGTAATATTTGCCTGAACTTGTCTTCACGCCCTCTTTGTTTTAAAAATTCTTTTGTCTTATCATCTGCTACAAACAACCCGCATTTTGCACCGGCTTCTACAGCCATGTTTGCAAGTGTAAACCGTTCTGACATTGACATGTTATCTACTGTTTCGCCTGTAAATTCTAATGCTTTATATGTCGCCCCGTCAGCACCAATCATTCCTATAAGGTAAAGCATTAAATCTTTTGAGCAAATCCCCTGCTTAAATTTGCCTCTTACAACAATTTTATAAGTAGCGGGAACTTTTAACCATGTTTTACCCAGAGCCATCGCAACAGCTACATCTGTTGATCCCATGCCAGTTGCAAAAGCTCCAAGAGCCCCTGATGTACATGTGTGAGAATCTGCACCGACAAGTATTTCAGCAGGGTTGACAAAAGTCTCAATAAGCCTTTGATGGCATACACCGGCACCTACATCAGAAAGAACTGCACCATATTCTTCATGAAACGTTCTCAAAACCATATGTGAATTAGAAAGTTCTTTTCGGGGACTAGGAGAAGCATGGTCAATAAACAAAATAGTCCTTTGCGGATTATTAAGTTTTGATTTACCAAGTTTTTTAAATTCCTGCACCGTGAGAGGTCCTGTACCATCCTGAACAGCAGTTACATCAACCTTTGCTATAACAAGTTCTCCTGCATGAACTTCTTTTTCTGCATGTTCTGAAATAATTTTTTCTACTAATGTTAACCCCATTAAAATTCCCCTTATAAAAATTAATACTTTTATTTTATCACAATTAAAGATTTTTGTTATAAAATAAAAAAGGGAGATAGTATTGTGTAAGGAATAAGTATGTTAATTTTAGGTAAAAAAAAGTGTTTATTATATATTGTAATAGGAATTTTTAGTTTATTTTTAGCCTGCCTGTCTACAAATTATGATTATGACTTATTTGCACGACTTATTGTCGGAGAAAGGTTTATTGAATACGGAATACTTCCTTTTCAAGACTTTTTATCTTATACGCCAACTCATCCTTGGTATGACCATGAATGGGGCTCGGGAGTTATTTTTTATTTTATTTTAAAACACTTGGATGCTTTTGGGTTATTTCTTTTCCAAGCATTAATGTTTTTTCTAACAACATTTTTTGTAATAAAAACACAAAAACTGCAAAAACATGCTTATCCTACTTCAATTATATTTATTTCATTATTTATGATTATATTCCAGAGGTTGAATCCTGAATTAATCAGGTGCCAGCTTTTCAGCTTTTTATTTTTCAGCATATTTCTTTATATACTGGAAGGTACAAGAATAGGGAAATTTAAAAATCTAATCTGGATTTTCCCTCCAATTGTAATTTTTTGGAATAACGTACACGGAGGTGTAGTTTCCGGTTTAGGACTCATTGCAATGTATTTTGCAGGTGCAATATTAGAAAAAAAACCATGGAAAAAGTATCTAGGAGTATTAGTAACTTCCGGTTTACTGCTTATTATTAACCCGTATGGAATAAAGTACTTGACTTTCCTATTTTCAGCAACAACCAAACAAAGAACTTATATAGTAGAATGGTGGTCAATTTTTGCCCACAGCCATATCCAGTATTACCTTCCACTTAGTATTTTTCCAATATTCGCATTTATATGTACATTTTTGAAAAAAAGAAAAATAGATATTACCAAAACTATAGTACTTATAGTTACTCTGTATCTTGGAATTGCGCACGTAAAGCTGCTTTCTTTATCAGTAATATCAGCAGCTTCCTTGTGCTATAATGATATTATCTCTTTATTCTCTAAAAACAAAAGAATTCTCAAAAAATTAGAAAAAAGCATTTATGCCGCAATTATTATTTTAGCATTTTCTATTCCGTTATTTTCACCAACGGCACCGAGAGCATCTTTAGGCAAATTTCCTTTATATGAAATCGAATTTCTTAAGATTAATAATATAAAAGGAAATATTGTAGTACCATTTGGTTTTGGCAGTTATGCATCATACAAGCTTTATCCGAATAACCTTATTTTTATGGACGGAAGGTATGAAGAAGTGTATAATGAGGAAGAATTTATGGCTCTTTATTACTTTATTACAGCGACTCCAGACTGGAAAAATATAAAACAAATCATATACAGGCCTTATCTTGATAGTCTGTTTTTTATTGGAAACATATATAATAATGAAATGAACCTGAAAAATTTAAATATAACAACTCCTAGCTGGAAAGACATTACAGAAAAATACCCAACTGATATACTTATGCCACATAAAGCATCCGAGATGTATAATGTACTTATAACAGATCCTAACTGGGTACACATTTTTGACGGCAGACAGTGCGGTATTTTTGTAAAAAAAGGTAATGAAAAATTTTCATATTTTGAGCCTGAATATGATATTAATTACTACAGAAAAACAATGTTTAAGCATGGAGATTTCATAAATGACTAATCCTTTAAAATACACCTGCCTATTCGGAGGCGGCGCCATCAGAGGTATGGCTTACATAGGGACAATAAGAGCATTAGAAGAACTTGGTATTGAATATGACGTTATTGGCGGTTCATCTGTCGGTTCTGTTATGGCTGCACTTGTTGCAAGTGGGTATAAGTCTTATGAACTCGAAAATTTATTTATGAAAGTTAATTTTGATTTATTCAAGGACATACATCTTGGATTTGGCAACACTTTTGCTATCAGCAAAGGTGAAATTTTTATGGATTGGCTTAATGAACTTCTTTTGAAGAAAAATCCGAAAGAAAAAAAGAAAAAGATTACCTTTAAAGATCTCGAAAAAAATCTGGTTATAATAACAACAAATCTCACAAATTTTTGTAATCAGGAGTTTTCATATGTACAAACACCTGATTTTGAAGTAGCAAGAGCTATAAAAGTTTCATCAAGCATGCCAGGATTAATGGCTCCTTTCAAATATAATAATTGTTATTTAGTGGATGGTGATTTACTGAAGGCTTCTCCTATGTGGAGACTTTCAGAAACTTTGAATAATTCTGAAAGTAGAATTTTAGAATTTAGACTTGA
>CAZXQM010000025.1:10039-16424 GCA_964643455.1 uncultured Vampirovibrio sp.
GACTTTCAGAAACTTTGAATAATTCTGAAAGTAGAATTTTAGAATTTAGACTTGAAGGAGATTACAGTAGAGATGAAAAGAGCCCTATATCATTTATTAATACAATTTACAGCTGTGTTACTGATATTGCTACAGAGTTTGTAACAGAACTTTACGGACAAAATGACAGGTATGACTGTATCAGAATAAATACCGGCGATGTTTTCTTTGCAGACTTGAATTTAAGCAAAGAAGAAAGAAGAAAACTTATTGACATAGGGTATACACAAACAACATACTACTTTAGAAGTATTTTACCAAAGAAAAAACAGATACTTGCGGAAGTATATTCAAACCTGCTGACGTACCTTAAAAAAGTATTAAAAGGATTAAAGTCAAATAATGTTGAGGAAGTTCAGTGGTGGTTAGGTCATATTTTTACAACACTGTGTGAAAACAAAGAAATTATTGATCCTTTAATTTACAAAAAAATCCTGAATTTAAAAAACTCTCTAAACCAAGGTTCTACAACAGTTTTATTCTTCCACACCTGTTTTAAAGGCGCAAAACGTTTAGAAACAGAAGTAAAAGATGTAATAATGGTAGTAAATAACCGAATAAATGAACTTAAATTATATATTCAAGATTTTCCCAAAGTGTAAAGTTTTGTAAAACTTTTCCAAAATACGGGGTATTTTTGTAATATTTCTTAACAAAAGTATTGCATTTTATATATCGCTAATATATCATAAGTATATAAGGATTATTATTGTGTGTTTATATTCCTTAGAATATGAAAAAATTGTTATTTAGTTATATTTACCCTTAGGAGTTTAACAGTATGAAAGAATCAGCAATTAACATGAAACGAACAACCAACCCGGCAAGATCCAGACTCACAGCATTTTACGGAGAAGATATGAACACTTATATGAAAAAGGTTCATTCTTACAAATCACTAAGCAATGATGAAGAAAAAACGATTGCTAGACTTGCTAAATCAGGCGACAAAACTGCAAAAAAGGTATTGGTACAATCTAATTTAAAGCTGGTATTGACAATTGCAAGAAAAGCTATACATGTATCAAAAATTCCAATGATTGATTTAATCCAGGAAGGAAATCTTGGTTTAATGATAGCGGTAGAAAAATTCAATCCGGAACTCGGTTACAGATTTTCAACATACGCCAGCTGGTGGATTAAACAAGCAATGTTCAAAGCTATATCAGAACAGTCGTATTGTATGAAAATTCCTGTATATGTTCAGGAAACTCTGTCAAAATTCTCCAAGATTAAGACAGAAATGGAAAGAGCATACAACTGTCAAGTTACAAACAAAGATGTTGCAGAAAAAATGAATCTTGAGCCGGAAAAAATCGATACTTTTCTATCTGCATATACCACAACTGTGTCAATTGAAGGTAGTTTTGACGGTAAAAACGGCAGTGAGTTAAATGTTGCAGATATTTTGGAAGATGAAAAATGCAATGTACAAGAATCAATTGAATACGAAGAATTAAAAAAAGAAATTACAAATGTTATTTCTACATTAAAAGAACGTGAACAAACGGTAATTAAAATGAGATTCGGTTTAGAAAATTTCGCAAGAACGACTCTTGAAGATATTGGCAAATTATATGGCGTAACCAAAGAATGTATAAGACAAACCGAAATACGAGCATTAAACAAGCTTAAAAACAACTTAACACTTAGTTGTTATGCAGACTAAAAAAGTAAAAATTTTCCGCTCTAAACATCTTGGAGCGGAATTTTTATTTCATTTGTTGTGCTTGTTTGGCATTTTCATATCTTTTTCTTGTAAAATAATTTGTCATACCTGCAACAAAGAAGCCCATTACACCTATTGAGAACAGGTATGGCAGGCCAAATATCAAAGCTTTTTGCTTAACTAATGACTTATATTCATGTTCTATAGATGTTTTTCTTTCTTTTGCAAGCTTTTCTGCTATATCTTTTAACTTATCAAAATCTGGGACATTTGCGTTTTTATCAAATAAATCTTTGCATTTCCCCATTTTATAAAGCATTTTTCGAAACCCTTTTTCTACCAGTTCACTACCGGTTATAACATATAGTGCAACCAGCGGAAATCTTGTTGCGGTTTCTTTAAAATTTTCTTTTCCTCTATCAGCCGATGCGCCAAAATATCCAGCACCGCCAACCAATACACAGGTTGTTAACTGTCCCTTGCTCAACACTAATCTGCCGTTTTGATTATTAAAATCCATATTGGTGTATTTATTAAAAAATTTTTTTGCTTTTGGAGACTTTTTAAATAGTTTAGTCCCCGGAGCGACAATAAACTCTGAGATATTTTGCAAGAATTTTGAATTTTTGCCTTTTGTTGCAAGAAGTCCTGCCAATCCCAAACATCCGGCATAAATACCGGCTGCCAGACCAATATGTCCTTGAGCACTCCTTTTAACTTTTTCGTGATGTTTATTATCTTCTTCTGTATTTTCAAGAGATGCAATATTTTTAAAATCACTTTTATTAAAAAGTTTCAATGTCATCAAATTTTTTATATAGTTTAGTGAAAACTCTGTTAAAGGTATTGCCATAGCTGCCAATGCTATCGCAGCTTTTACCGGAATAACCTTATTATTATTTTTCCCGCCCTTTTCAAGAAGTTCAACACCAGTTGTTGCAACTTCTTTTTTTAAGTCATTATTCAATCCTTGAGAAAACACTTTTCTAGCAACCTTTTCGCCAAGAATCGTGGGAACAAAATAAATCAAAGCTTCTTCAGAGGTTTCCAAAAAGGTATTTTCGGTCAAATCTGCAAGACTTCTTGAAAATACAACTTTTGGAATTAGGCATGTTGTTACATCCTGAATAAATCTTGTAGTTGAAAGACCTGAAGCTTGATCCTTATGGCGTATGAATTTTGCCACTGGTCTCAGTGATTTCGGCAATGTGTTAATTAAAATTTTGTTGTTATTTGATGACATAATTCAAATTCCTAAAACTCGTAAAGACTAAAAATTGCTTATCCTAAAAGGTTTTGTTTACAAATTTTAACTTTGACAAGCCGGAAACAAGCAGACAAAACCTTGAGGCTTTAACTGCCCGATGCAAACTCAATACGTGATTACATGCCGGCAGTTAAACTGACGGGCACCACCAAGATAAATTGAGTTTGTTTAAAATTTGTTTGTTCATAATTTCCCTTTGAATCGATATATCGATACAAAGACATAATAAAATAGTTATAAGTTTTTGTCAATCCCTTGTTTGTAGTTAATGTCAACTTTTCCAAACCTATGTTAAGTTTGTGAGACGTGAAGGGTAAAGAGTGTATATTATAATTTAACAGCTGCAAACTCCGCTTGAACGTCATTTAGCGTAAGGCAAAGTGCGGAGTTTCAATTTATGCTCATACGAGCATTGGAAACAACAAAATTTCTTCCTGTGTTTTTAAAGAAGAAAAATGAAGAAGTTATATTTACCTGCGCGTATCTTTTTGTTATCCTAAAGACAATTGAAATATTAAAGAGGAGTATAAAAAATGAGTGAAATAAGACAGGAATTTATAGATCAGGCAATTCAACTTACAAGAAATGCGGAAGTTTTACCGGGCGGAGCAACAGGCGGTGTACAGGAGCTTGCAGCAAAATTACAGCACGCAGCAGATACAAAAACTCCTTTGAGAATCAAACTCGGTATGGATCCGACAAGACCTGATTTGCATCTCGGACATACTGTTGTTATGAGAAAGTTGAAAGAGTTTCAAAAACTCGGTCATACAATTGTACTTCTTGTAGGCGGAGCTACCGCTATGATTGGCGATCCTTCCGGAAAATCCGAAACAAGACCGGCTTTAACAAAAGAGCAGGTTGAAGAAAATGCCAAAACTTATTTTGCTCAGATGGGAAAAGTTCTTGATGTATCTAAGGCTGAAGTTGTTAATAATGCCGATTGGCTTCACAAAATGAGTTTTACAGAGCTGTTACAATTAGCAGGAAAAATTACTGTTGCCCAGATGATGACAAGGGATGATTTTGCTAAACGTTATACCGAAGGGAAACCTATTGCTATTCACGAATTTTTCTATCCCCTTATGCAAGCTTATGACTCTGTTGCAATAGATTCTGACATTGAACTCGGAGGAACAGATCAAAGATTTAACACCCTTTTAGGGCGTGATATTCAAACAGCTTACGGCAAAAAATATCCGCAGCTTGTTATGATGCTTCCGCTTCTTGAAGGAACTGACGGAGTCGTCAAAATGTCAAAAACTTATCCGGAGCACTGTATCTCGTTAACAGATAGTGCAAAAGATATGTTCGGAAAGCTTATGAGTATTCCGGACACGTTAATCACACGTTATTACTCGCTTTTAACAGATGTAACCCAAGAAGAGCTTATTAAAATGGATAAAGAAATTGAATCCGGTTCAATTAACCCCCGTGATATTAAAATGAAACTTGCTCATATAATTACAGAAGAATACCACGGAAAAGACGGCGCAGACAAAGCTCAGGAAGAGTTTATTAATGTTGTATCCAACAAGGGAATTCCGGAAGATATTGAAAGTGTTAAGATAGATTCTGAAATAAACATATTAGACTTACTGGTTAAACTTAATTTTGTACAGAGCAAAGGCGAAGCCAAACGTCTAATACAGGGCGGAGGAGTTAAACTTGACGGCGAAAAACTTTCGGATATGGCTTATACGATTAAACCGGATATGGATGTGGTATTACAGGCGGGCAAAAGAAAGTTTGCAAAGTTAGTGTAGTGTAAACCATTTAGAAATTAACTTATTCTCAATTTCTAAACTTAAAAGAGGTCTCCGTATGATTTATAACAATGTCTTAGAACTAATCGGCAAGACTCCACTTGTAAGATATAAAGATAATATTTGCCTGAAACTTGAGTATTTCAATCCTTCAAGCTCAATAAAAGATCGAGCATCTTATTCAATGATAAAAGAGGCTATGGCTAGAGGCGAAATCAATCAGGATACGGTTATTATTGAACCTACAAGCGGAAATACCGGTATCGGGCTGGCAATGGTTTGTTCAGTATTAGGTTTAAAACTCATTATTTGTATGCCTGAAAGTATGTCAATTGAGAGACAGAAAAATATTGCAGCTTACGGAGCTAAGCTTATCCTTACCTCAAAGGATGCCGGTATGCAGGGAGCTGTAAATAAAGCAGAAGAACTAAGACAACTTTATCCGAACAGTTTCATCCCTATGCAATTTTCAAATCCTGATAATCCAAAAGCCCATGCACAGACGGCTAAAGAAATTGAAGAATCTGTAAACGGTCAGGAAATTGTAGTTGCTGCTGGAATCGGAACCGGCGGTACAGCTTTCGGGTTAAAAAAGTATTTAAAAAATTCTATCGTATACGGAATTGAACCGGAAGAAAGCCCGCTGTTTACAAAAGGTTATGCAGGTGCACACAAAATTCAGGGAATAGGAGCAAATTTTATTCCGGAATTAGCCAAAGAAAACAGTTTAGACGGGATTTTAACAGTCAAAGGAGATGATGCAATCTCTCAGGCAAAAGAACTTGCGCAAAAACACGGTATCTTCTGCGGAATTTCAGGCGGAGCAAACGTAGTTGCAGCTCTTGAGCTTTCAAAACAGTATCCGGATAAACTGATTATAGCAATAATTCCGGATAGCGGCGAAAGGTATTTGTCTGTCTGGTAAACGGAATTTGATAACTAAAACCATTTAAAGAATGCAAAGCGTAAATGTATTCACCTATTTAAATTTATACAAATAATTTTTTTATTATATTAATGAACTCTTTCGGGTATTGTTTAAATTCATCAATCGGATTTTTTACAGGCAAAGAATATTAAATATTTCAAAAACTTTGCGAACAGCAAAAGCAACAGGTTTATTAAAATCGAAGTCGGACGAAATATTATTTGAATTCAAACTTTTTTCCAATTTTCTGACATCTATACTGCTGCATTGCTTAATAAGTGTCGTACTTAACCCTGATTTGAAATTTATATTCGACGGAATAGTGTTTAACATTTAAGCCCGTTTTTGCTTCTACTGTTTAAAAAAGTCATGTTAGAAAAAATTGTCAAATCGTACATTCTTCCATTTTGGATGAGGACGAGATGCCATATAAAGTCTAAATCCCATCAAAACAGACGCTGTACCAGTTGATAAGTCTGAAAATACCTCATAATTTTTTTGCTTAGCGTATTCATATACTTTTGCTAGCTGATAAGCAAATATACAAGCAGAAATACCTGCCCACAAAGCGTTTGTTCCGACTTGCTTACCCAAAGTTTTTGCAGTAAGTTTTGTTTTTGATTTTGAGTTATGATAAACATCTGCTGCTGTACCGACAGCCATATCAACAGCAAACCAACTCAATCCGGCATTAAGTGTGGCTTTATTTTTCTTTG
>CAZXQM010000025.1:16524-23126 GCA_964643455.1 uncultured Vampirovibrio sp.
AAAAAATTTACATTTCAAATAATATTTTTAATATTTCAATCTTGAATCAATACAAAAGAGCGATGAATAAATTACAAAAATTGTTTAAAATTTGAAAAGATTGAATAACAATAAATTCTGAATTAGAATATAGAGCAAGAGGTTTTATGTTAATACGTGCAATAAAAAAAATTAAAGAGGATATAAAAGTAATTTACGAAAAAGATCCAGCGGCAAGTAATCTTGCCGAAATTCTGTTTTGTTATCCAGGACTTCAGGCACTTATCTCTCACAGAATTGCTCATAAGCTTGCATACTGGAAAATTCCTTTTATACCAAGACTGATTTCATACTGGACAAGAATTTTTACGGGAATAGAAATTCACCCGAAAGCCCAAATAGGAAACAGGTTTTTTATCGACCACGGAGAAGGAGTTGTTATAGGTGAAACAGCAATTATCGGAGATGATGTTTTAATTTACCAGCAGGTTACACTCGGCGGAACCGGCAACGAACACGGTAAACGCCATCCGACTATCGGAAACAATGTCATAATAGGTGCAGGAGCAAAAATTCTGGGGAATATAAAAATAGGAGATAATACAAGGATTGGCGCCGGCTCCGTTGTTGTGGATGATGTTCCTGAATATTGTACTGTTGTAGGAATTCCGGGAAGAGTTGTTCAGCAAAAATTCTTTAATCATGACGGAATTTTAATGCATAACAGAATTCCTGATCCGGTTAAATGTGAATTGAATAGATTAAAATATGAAATACAGGCATTAAGAGAAGAGATTGCAGCTAAAAAATCCTGAATTTTGTAACAAAAACATTACAATTGGGCAAAAAATACATTGTACAGTACTTTATATTATTGTATAAGTTGAAGTGAAAGGATTTAGTGTATGTCATTATCAATTAATAATACCCAACCAGCAGAAATAATATCAAAACAACCATCCTTTAAAGGTAAATGGGACAAGACAGAGCAGGGAAATCCTTACTATAAAACAAATTCAAGCGCAATTGCCGGCGGAATAATGGCAGTACCTGCGGCAGTAACATGGCTTAGCAATTTATCACTTCCAACAACAGAAGAACAGGTAAAAAGTAGGTATGATAAAATAAAAGACAGTTTTATCAAAACTATGGGGAAAGAAAATGCAGCCGCTTTTAATGAATCCATTGACAAAGGACTGCAAGCAGAAAAAGACAATATTTTAAAACAGATTGAAAAAAACAAAAAAATAAAGGCTTGGGCTGTACCTTTTGCAATACTTGCAGCAGGTTTAACAGCAGGTTGCGGTCTGATTGTGGATAATTTGAGAAATAAAAAAGCGCAAGAAGCTGCCGATAAGGTTAAACAGATTGGAGTAAAACAAGCCGTTATGCAAGATGATAAAATCCAGCTATCAAATAAAGGAAGAGCATATTATGAGTCTAATCAGGGGTCAAAATACGGCGCTTTGCTCGGAGCCGGCTGCGGTATTATAAGCAGTGCAATGAGTCTTGATAAAAAACCTGGAAATTATATTGCAAATGCCATTCTTTTTGCTCTCGGCGGTTTAATTATGGGTAAAATAGCAGATTCTAATTCTAACAAAGATGCAAGGAAACACGCATAAAGGTTTAAACCAGTTTATTTTTAGGTTTTACCATAGATAAATCCGCAAACAACCTTTGCAAAACAAGACTTATTGTGTTAGAAGCCTTGCTATACCGGAGCATTTTGTCTCTACAATTTTTAACATCTTTACACTCATATAAATTTGGAACTAAAAAGAAATAACGCCCTGTAGCATCTCTTTTTCCCGTCTTGTTGTTACGCTCAAAACTCAGAGAATTTAATTTTGTATCCAGTTCACCATTAATCATTCTGCCGTCTTTGTTGTCTAAAATTATATCCATTGTCTGAGGCCAAATTTCTTGTTCATCAACACGTTCATACATTCCGACCTTTTCTTTTAAAACGTAAGTAGAAGCATCGGTATAAGCGGTTATATTAATTTTTGTTTTCCCCTTTCTGGTTTTATCCATCATTATTTCAACCGGAGTTTCTGCTATTTTTGTTGTTACAGGATTTAATGTTCTTGAATCCGGACTCACAATTTTATTTATAAATTTAATTTTATTTACAAGTTTCATAACACCTTCCGCAATGTCTGTTTCAGATGTTTTAGACAAGGCTTCAATTTGTTTTAATGTATATAATTTATTGCCGCTGAAATTTAAATTCCGGCTTTTATTGTTAAGTACTGAATTATAATGCGGGGTTATTCCTAAAATATTCATTTGCCTTCCTGTATTGTAATATTTAATACAAAACTCAGAAAAAATTTTTTTGCTGTTTTTACAATTGCAAAGTTGTATATTTATTACTCTTTATAATATAATAAATACTGAAATTGGAGAGGTTTAAGGTGAGTAAATATCATTTTATAGCTATCGGCGGAATAGGGATGAGCGGACTTGCAAAATATTTGCTGGAAGACGGTCATATAGTTACTGGTTCAGACATTGCCGATTCTAAATATATAACAAATTTAAAAGATTTAGGTGCAGTGGTAAATATAGGTCATTGTGAAACTAATTTACCGGATGATACAGATATTGTAATAAAAAGCAGCGCAATAAGAGATGACAATCCGGAATTAATCAAGGCAAAAAAACTTGGTATTCCTGTTTACCACAGATCCGATTTACTGGAAGAAATTGCAAAATCCGCACAGGAAAGCGGAAAATGCTTTATCGGTTTTTCAGGAACACACGGGAAAACAACAACAAGCGGTCTGGCATCTTATGTTTTAGAAAAAGCAGATTTGGAACCTTCTTTTGTTGATGGCGGAATTATTCCAGAATTGAATACAAATGCCCAGCATAGAGAGGGTAAATTTTTTATCGCAGAGCTGGATGAAAGCGACGGAACCATAATTAAATATTACCCTGATATTTTAGTTATAAACAATTTGGAAGAAGATCATATTGATTTCTATAAAAATGGAATGTCTGATTTGATAGAAACATTCAATCAAGCAATCTCTCAAGCTAAAAAAGTTATTGTAAATATTGATAACGAAGGTATTAAAGAATTAAGCGGAAATTTTATAACTTTCGGACTGAAGGAAGGTGCTAACTATGTTGCAAAATCTTTAAATAATGAAACAATAGAAATTCTGCACAATGGCTCCCACCTTGTAACATTAAAAATTCAGCTTGCAGGAACTCATAATGTTTATAACACACTTGCAGTTGCGGCTGCTTTAAATGAAGCGGGAGTAATTCTATCAGATGTCGCACCTTATTTTTATACATTTACCGGAATGGGAAGAAGATTCCAGAAGGTTTGCGATATAAACGGTATTCAGATATATGATGATTATGCACACCATCCTACAGAAATTAAGGCGACACTGGAAGCTGCTGCTTCAAAATTCGGAAAAGAAAATGTTGTTGCAGTTTTTCAACCGCATAGATATACGAGGCTTCAGGCTTTGTGGAATGATTTTAAAACCTCATTCAATAATGCAGGACGTGTTATTGTAACAGATGTGTATGCCGCTTCAGAAGATCCGATTGAAGGAGTTAGCGGAGAACATTTTTCAGATGAACTTGAAGGAAGTGAATACTTATCAGGCAGCATAGAAACAGTTGCCGAAAAATTGATGCCGACACTAAAAAAAGGTAATATTGTAATAGGGCTGGGTGCAGGAACAATTACTGCTCTCGGCAAAAATTTAGAGAAAGCAGGCTGCGTTGCAAGTTAAAGAAAACTTTGAAATAAAACCGCTGACTACTTATAAAATAGGCGGAAATATACGTAAAATATATTTTCCGGAAAACATTGAAGAATTTGCCGGACTTTTGAGAGAACTTGATAATTACATAGTTCTTGGAAGTTGTTCTAATGTTATATTTTCATCTAACGGGTATAACGGGAATTTGATACTCACAACCGGTATGAAAAATTTTGAGATAAAGGGTACGCAGGTTTACGCTGATTGCGGAGTAAAAGACCCTCTGCTCGCACAAAAAGTCAGTGAATTTTCCTTGAGCGGACTTGAATTTTTAATTGGGCTGCCGGGTACAATCGGCGGTGCAGTTTATATGAATGCCGGAGCGCACGGACAGTCTATAGGAGATGTTCTGGTCTCCTGCTGTTTATTTGACAGAGAAACAAAAGAAATTGTGTTTAAGCAAAAATCTGATATGGAATTTTCTTACAGACACTCTGTTTTGGAAAGCGGAAGATTTGTTGTACTTTCTGCCGAGTTTGAACTCAAAAAAGAAGCTCCGGAAAAGATTAAGGAATTAATGGAAAGAAATCTGAATTTCAGAAAAACAATTCAACCTTCTCTTGCAAGCCCTAATGCAGGAAGCGTTTTCAAAAATCCTGAAAATGATTCAGCCGGCAGACTCCTTGAAAAAGCAGGAGCAAAAAACTTCGATTTGGATACGGTCAAGGTTTGGGATAAGCATGCAAACTTTATTGTAAATAAGGGAAATGCTACATCAGAAGACGTGCTTGAACTTATGGTAAAAATGTACAATGCCGTTAAAAATATGTATACAATAGAATTAACTCCGGAACAAATTTTTATCGGAGATAAAACAGAAAAAGAGGAAGAATTATGCAATATACTATACAAGACAAAAACGCAAAAATAGCAGTACTTTGCGGAGGTATGTCATCAGAAAGAGAAGTTTCGCTGCGTTCAGGTAAAAATATTCTTGCAGCACTTCACAGACTTGGTTACCAAAACGCAGAAATTATTGACGTAAGTCCTAATATTATGGACGATTTGAGAGGTTTTGAGTATGCGTATAATACTCTTCATGGTAAATACGGAGAAGACGGCTGCATTCAGGGTGTTTTAGAAATCTTAAAAATTCCTTATACAGGCTGCGGAGTTATGGCTAGTGCAATTTGTATGAACAAAGAATATACAAAACGTATTCTTAAAAATTCAGAAGTACCTTTGATTAAATCTATCTATCTTCTTCCGGAAGAAGATCCTGTAAAAAAAGTAATGCATACTCTTGAGTATCCGTTAATGGTAAAACCTGTATCAGAAGGTTCAAGTTATGGCATGAGCAAAGTTATTTGCGACGGCGAATTGTATGATGCAGTTAAAGAAGCAAGAAAATACAATTCAGAAGTATTAATAGAAGAGTATATTGAAGGATTTTTTGTAACGGTAGGTGTTTTGGAAAAAGACGGAAAAGCTTTTGCTACAGAG
This sequence comes from uncultured Vampirovibrio sp., assembly GCA_964643455.1. Lineage (GTDB taxonomy): Bacteria > Cyanobacteriota > Vampirovibrionia > Gastranaerophilales > Gastranaerophilaceae > CAG-196. The sequence goes on from CAZXQM010000025.1 coordinate 21,741, forward strand.
ATTCTTGAAATCAGAACAAAAACCGAATGGTACGATTTGGATGCTAAGTATACAAAAGGTCTTTCAGAATTCATCGTACCGGCAACCGGTTTATCAAAAGAAGCAACTGAATTAACAAAGAATTTTGCGGTAAAAGCACACGAACTTGCCGGATGTTCTGGAGTTTCAAGAGTTGATTTTATGATAAAAGACGACAAACCGTATTTCTTGGAAATTAACACAAATCCAGGAATGACTGATGTAAGCGATCTTCCTGCACAGGCAAAAGCTTGCGGGATTGATTATGATAATTTAGTTTTAATGATATTAAATAGTGTAGGCTTAAATAAATAATGTCAAACGAGGAACAACCGAAATATCATCAAAATCGCAGACTGCAGCAAGCTAGAATGCAGAGGCAAATAAGGAGATCGCAGAAACGCTTAAGTCAGCTGCGCTCAGTTTTGAAGTTTTTTATAATTATATTTTTAATTGCACTAGGTATTGGTATTTTAAAAATGCCACAGTGGAGATTGGATAAAAACGCATTCGACAGTTTAAACAGTCCCGCACTTGAAATATTAAATAACAGAATTGTACCAGATCAAAAAATTTTATCTGCTCTTCGCAGGAATCAAGTAAACACCAGTCCGATATTTTTAGTTAAGACTGATAACCTGAAAAAAAGTATAATGCAGCTTGAACCGGTAAGAGATGTTTATATCAGGCGTTTCTGGTTTCCTGCAAGGTTGCAAATTATAATAATCGAAAGAACTCCGGCAATTACTATTTCTCCGGATATTGAAGTTCCGCCTATCGTATTTTTCTCGTCTGATGGAAAGCTTATCGGGCGGGAGTACATGCCGTTGAGTCCTGATTTTAAAGCTGTTAAAGTCATAACTTACGGAAGCGGTGATGACTACAGAAACTGGGATAAAACGAAAATTAATAATTTTAAAAGACTTGCTGCTACCGTAGAAATAGATTCAGGAGAAACGGTTGAATATATTGATTACAGAAACCCTGAAGATGTTTATATAAAAATCCCTACAGTCAATATAAGACTAGGAACTTTAAATGCAAGCACATACGATAAAATCCACAGAATACCATCACTTCTTCCGCAGGTTAAAATGCTTAACAAAAAAGTTAAATATATTGACCTGAGATGGGATTCAAATTATATTAAGCTGGATGAGTAAAGATTTAGAATGTCGTTATTGTGGAACTTCAGTGTTATAGTTATTGTCGGGCTAAAGCCCGACCTATAGAGTTCGGAATAACTAGATGAGTAAAGTTAGAATATTTGTTCAAAAGCTTTATGCTCAGGAGTCCCTGCAGTCAAAGCTTTCCATATTTCAGGGATATCAACCATTTGCTTGTGTGCTTTATCTAATAATTCTCTGT
>CAZXQM010000026.1:0-11160 GCA_964643455.1 uncultured Vampirovibrio sp.
CTGTGTTCTCTTGTAAAACCCGTAAATGACGCAAAGCAGTTTTTCCAGATGTTTGTATCATAAAACTCTTTGACCATTTCAAATTAGACCAGAAAATCGGCTTGTAGAATCCTGTATTTATGGTAAAATAAGGCTATGGATAGTTCTATTGAATTGGGTATGGAAGCTTTAAGAAATGCATTAAACTTTTTAAAAAAGCTTATGAAGTTTTTTCTTATGTTACAAAAGATTCTGAGATTTTTTGATAATTCAAATCGAGGATACGTTGTTAGTTTTACGGATTATAACAGTATTGATGATAAATTTTATAAGCGAATAGAAAGGGATTTGGTAAAAGTTTAATGAAAGAGGGTTTATTTATTACATTTGAAGGTGCGGATGGCTGCGGGAAAACTACGCAGCTGGCATTGTTAGATGAATATTTATGCAGAAAAAATAAAAAAACTTTACTAACACGAGAACCGGGGGCAGGAGTTTTAGGTGCAAAAATCAGAGAAATTCTTCTGAATTATGATGGTGAGGTTTCGCCTAATTGTGAATCCTTTTTGTTCTTGGCGGACAGAGCGCAACACGTTGATTGTATGATTAAACCAGCTCTTAAAGAAGGTAAATTTGTTCTTTGTGACAGATATACAGATTCAACTCTTGCTTATCAAGGGTATGGTCGAGAGTTGGATATAGAGAGAATCAAATATCTAAATGAACTTGCAACAGGTGGTTTAGAACCGGATTTGACAATTGTTTTTGATATAGATGTGGAAACATCTCTACTGAGAGTCGGCAAAAGTAAGGACAGAATGGAATCGGCAGGTGTAGAATTTTTTAACAGAGTAAAGAACGGGTATTTAGAAATTGCACAGCAGGAGTCTGGCAGGGTGAAAGTTATAGATTCTTCTGATACAATAGAGAATATTCACAAAAAGGTGGTTGAACTGGTTGAAAGTTTAAAAGTATTATGAATATTGAAGAATTAGAACAGACAGTACGCAAGAATAAACAAAATACGAATCTGGAAGCATTAAAAAAAGAACTGGAAGAAGTTGAATTAAAACTTCAAAGCCCAGAGGTTTGGGCAAATCAAAGTTTTGCATCTGAGCTGGGACAAAAATCCCGAGAGATAAAAGAGACGCTGGAAATGTTTTCAAGATGGGATTCTATCATTGATGATGCCAAAACTGCTCAGGAAATTGGTGATGAGGAACTTATTAAAGAAAGTAATATTCAATTAGAACAGCTCAAAAAGGAACTTGATAAGTACGATATTCAAAAAATGTTATCAGGTGAATATGATGAAGCAGATGCTTTTTTAACAATAAATGCTGGTGCCGGCGGGACTGATGCACAGGATTGGGCAAGTATGCTTTTACGAATGTATATCCGCTGGGCAGAGTCTAAGGGGTGGAAAGTTGAACTTATTGATAAGTCCGAAGGTGAAGAAGCTGGAATTAAGTCTGCTACAATAAAGATAACGGGTAAATACGCTTACGGGTATGCAAAAGCTGAAAAAGGAGTGCACAGGCTTGTAAGGATATCGCCTTTTAATGCTAACGGAAAAAGACAAACAAGTTTTGCTTCCTGCGAAGTCTCTCCTATTATTCCGGATTACGAGAAAACTATTATAATTCCGCCTGAAGATATAGAAGTTGACACAATGCGCTCAGGCGGTGCCGGCGGGCAAAATGTTAATAAGGTAGAAACTGCTGTAAGAATTTTGCATAAGCCTACTGGAATTGTTATTAAATGCCAGCAGGAACGCTCTCAACTCCAGAATAAAGAAAATGCCATGCAAATGCTTGCATCTAAGCTTTTGGAACTCCGGCAGCGAGAACACGAGAAGAAGCTGGCAGAATTAAAAGGTGAAAACTTTGACATAAATTTTGGCTCCCAAATTCGCTCCTATGTTTTTCATCCTTATAAAATGGTAAAAGACCATAGAACAGGATTTGAAGTCGGAAACGTAGATGCTGTAATGGATGGCGAGCTTGATGGATTTATTGAAGAATATTTGAAAACAAGGTAACAAAATTTTCTTTAAACAAACTTATTTTTGTTTTATACTAACAAATAGTAAGGGAAGTTCAAGTGAAGAGGTCGTTTTTAGTCGTAATATTATTCATTCTTGCTGTAGTTCCTGTTGTTGCAGCGGATAATTCTTCTGCACCGATGGCAGTTAAGGCTGAAAAGACAAAAAAACAACAACAAGAAGATAAATTTGAACTTTCACCTTACTGGCAAAATTTTAATGATGAGTTTTTGAATGGATATGTAGAAGAAGCTCTTGAAAAGAATTTGAGTGTAAAAATTGCAGAAGCAAGAATTAAGGAAAGTGAAGCCATTTTAGGAACAATCAATGCGCAGAGGCTTCCTCAGCTTAGTATTAATCCCAGTGTATATCCATACAGAACAATTTCCAGATGGTCAGGAAACTATGGGAGCGGGACTCTTTTGTATTTCCCTCTGCTTTTAAACTGGGAGCTGGATCTTTTTGGAAAAATTGCTGACAAATATCAGGCATCCAAAATGGGTGTGAAAATTAGTAAAGCGGATTTGGATATTGCAAAACTCTCGGTTTCGTCTGAAATTGCGGCATCATATTTTAATATAGTTCTGGAAGATAAACTGATAAGAAATTGTGAAGAAATTGTAAAAAACCTCGAAGAGACAATAAGGTTAAAACGTGAATTATATGATAGCGGAATAATTCCATACGATAATCTTTACACAACTGAGTATGAGCTTGTAACGCAAAAAAATCAACTGAATAAACTTTTACGACAAAGAGAGATTATGCTTCATCAATTTGCAGTTTTAAGAGGGATTTCACCGGAAAACGGAGGTGAAATTGTGAGAACTTCTATTGATGAATTAAGTTTTCCATTTGGAGTAGATGATTCAATTTCTTCAGATTTAATATTCAATCGTCCTGATGTATTGCAGGCAGAGTACGGGATTAAAAAGGTTGCCTTTGATGTCAAAGCTGCAAGAAAAGCATTTTTGCCATCAATTAATCTGAATGAAATTGTCGGTTTCGAAAGTTTAAGACTAGAGAGGCTGTTTAATTGGAACAGTACTGTCTATCAGCTTGGTGCTGGATTAATGTTTGACTTGTATTCTGGAGGATATAAGCGGTCTTTTCTTAAGTACAATAAAGCACTTGCTTTAGAGAAACTGCATCAGTATAATAACGTTCTGCTGAACGCTTTTTGCGAAGTGGAAAATGCAATTTCAAGCTACAGGGCTGATTATAATTCATATACTGAATTTAAAGGAGCAATAGATAAATCCTTGCATTATTATAAAGCTGCAAATATCCGATATTCAAACGGTACAGGTAATAAGATTGATGAACTTGCAGCTCGAAGGCAGTATTTGTTAAATGAAAATTCTATGTACGAAGCTAAAATTAGTGCGCTTGTTGATACTGTTAATATTTATAAGGCGCTAGGAGGTAGCGGGGGGTAATGTATTGTGCATGAAGGTAAATGTATGAAAGCTAATATTATTTAGCAAATCTTAAATAACCAACAATTTTATTAAAAACAAAACAGAAGGAGAATATCCAAAACGTGAATAATTTTATAAAAATGGTTTTAAAATACTACTACACTATAATCGTAATGGCTTTGTTCATACTGATTATGGGTATTGTTGCCATTTTTAAGACGCCGATTGATATTTTCCCGGAAATTAATACCCCTGTTGTTACTGCTGTTTGGACATATACCGGCATGCCTGCAAAGGATATTGAAAGAAGAATTGTAACTATTGCTGAACGTGCATACGCATCAAGTGTTAACGATATTGAGCATATAGAATCTCAATCGCTGCTCGGAGTTGGAGTAATAAGAGTATTTTTGCATCCGGGGGCAGATATAAACACAGGTATTACTCAAGTTAGTGCGACATCTCAGGTAAGTATGAGAACAATGCCTACGGGGACAATGCCGCCAAATATTTTAAAATACACACCTACAACAGTTCCCGTTTTGCAGGTGGTAATTTCTTCGCTAAAACTTCCTATTCAGAAAGTAACTGACCTTGCGCAAAATAATATAAAAGTTCAGTTAACTAAAGTTAAAGGGGCTCAGGTTCCGCTGCCTATGGGAGGGAAAGTTCGCCAGATTATAGTTGACCTTGATATGCAGAAGATGGAAGCAAGGGGACTTACGCCTGCTGATGTAACAAAGGCGGTTGCGGGACAAAATGTTATTATTCCTTCCGGTAACACTAAAATAGGCGGGATTGATTATCTTGTATCTTTAAATAATGCTTCTTCTACAGTTGATGAGATGAATAATTTCCCGATTTTTTCTCCTAAGGTCAATCAGGTTGTATACCTTTCTGACATAGGACATATACATGACGGTAATGCTATTCAGACAAATATTGTGAGAAAAGACGGTATTGCAGGCTCATTAATGACTGTTTATAAATCAGGGAAAGTTTCTTCTCTAAAGGTTGTTGAGGGTACAAAAAAACTTCTTCCGGTGATTTCAAAAATTATTCCGGAAAGTGTTAAAATGCAGGTTCTTTTTGACCAGTCAATTTTTGTTAAAGAATCTATAAGAGATGTAATTTTTTCCGGTACTCTTGCAGCGCTTTTGACAGCCTTAATGGTACTTATATTTTTGGGAAGTGTACGTTCTACTTTAATTATAGCAATATCTATTCCTCTGGCTGTTTTGTTTGCGGTCATTTTCTCATCACTTTCCGGTCAGACAATAAATATGATGTCTCTGAGCGGTTTGGGGCTTGCTATAGGTATGCTTGTTGATAATGCGACTGTTGTAATAGAAAATATTTTGAGAAACAAATCTGTGATGACAAATTCTTCAATAGAAGAAATTATATATAAATCCACATCAGAAGTTGCTGTCCCTACACTGGTTTCAACACTATCAATCTGTATGGTTTTTGCGCCAATATTCTTAATGGAGGGTGCTACAAAATATCTGTTTATTCCGCTCGCGATGTCAGTAATTTATTCTATGCTCGGGTCTTACTTGCTTTCAAATACTCTTGTGCCGGTTCTTGTAGACAAACTTTTGAGGAAAACTGAAGTTTTGAATCCCGCATCATTGTTATTTAAAGTTAATGATTGTGTAAATACTAATTTTGCACGGCTGAGAAAATCATATAAAAAATATCTGGTAAAATCAGTTATGGATCGTCCGAGAGTAATCGGTATTATTTATGCTCTAATTATTTTGTCGGCACTTGTTATATCGCCTTTTATCGGGCAAAATTTCTTTCCGGAAGTTGATGCAGGACAGATAAGACTTCACGTTTATGCTCCTCACGGTACAAGAATTGAAGAGACTGCAAGACAATTCAATAGAATAGAAAATACCATAAGAAAAGTTATTCCGAAAACGGAGCTGGATACGATTCTGGATAACATAGGACTGCCTGCAAGTTCGCTTAACCTTGCGTTTATGGATAGTTCTCAAATCGGTGTTGGTGACGGGGAAATTCTTATTTCTCTTAAGAAGAACCATAAACCGACTAAGAACTATGTAAAAAAACTCAGGAAAAGATTGAATGAAGAATTCCCTGATTGCGTCTTTTTCTTCCAAAATGCTGATATGGTCGGTAAGATTCTTAATTTTGGACTTGCAGCACCTATTGATGTACAAATTCAGGGTAAAAATATTGAAGAGAACTATAAACTTGCTGTTCGTATGCTGGAAGATATCAGAAAAATCCGAGGAGTTGTCGATGCTCATATACATCAGATTACAGATGCTCCGGAAATTCAGATTAATGTTGATAAAGTACGTGCTTCCATGATGAATCTTTCGCAGGAAACAGTTTCCAGAAATGTTTTGACTGCTCTTACTTCCAGCGGGCAGGTTGCACCAAATTACTGGGTTGATCCGGAAAATGGTGTTAATTATACTCTTGCGCTTCAAGTTCCTCAATACAATGTAGATACGGTTAAGAATGTTACTGATATACCTGTTTCATTCAATAACAAGACGCCTGTGCGGCTCGCAAATGTTGCAACTGTTAAATCAGGAGTTACATCAAGTGTTGTTAATCATTACGATATTATGCCGGTGTTTGACATCTTGATGAATATTCAGGATCGAGATCTTGCAGGAGTTGCCAAAGATGTAGGCAAGGTTGTTAAAAAATATGAAAAACAAGCGCCTAGGGGAACATTTATTAATATTCACGGTCAGGCAAAATCTATGAATTACGTATTCTCTTCTTTACTTTCCGGTCTAATGCTGGCACTTGTTCTTGTTTATCTTTTGATTGTTGTAAATTTTCAGTCCTGGAGAAATCCGTTTATCATCATCACACCTGTTCCGCTGGCTTTATCTGGGATTGTATGGATGTTATTTGTGTCTGATACTACTTTTTCTGTTCAGGCTTTGATGGGTTCTATTATGGCAGTTGGCGTATCTTGCGCAAATTCCATTCTTGTAGTATCTTTTGCAACAGATAAGATGAAGGCGGGTTACTCTTCTGTACGTGCAGCGATTCAGGCAGGTTATACCCGAATGAGACCTGTTATAATGACGGCTTCTGCAATGATTCTGGGTATGCTGCCGATGGCTTTCGGAATCGGTGAAGGCGGAGAGCAAAACGTACCTATCGGACGTACGGTAATCGGCGGATTGTTATTTGCAACTTATGCAACACTTGTTATTGTTCCGATGTTATTTGCAATATGGAATAGAAATAAAAAATTTGATATGACATAATTCTATATAAACAAAAATTAATAACCTGAACAGTTATTGTAGTACAAAATAAATAAAAGCAAAAAGGGTATGATATGAAATCAAATAAAAAGATAATACTAATTATTATTGCGATATTTTTCATAATCGGGATTATTCCGAAAATTACAAGATTTATCATCACATCCATAAACGCAAGAGAGGTTCAGTACGTGGCATTTGTTGAAAAAGCACAAATATCTGACGGGATTGATGAACTTGAACTTTCCGGAGAATTAAGACCATTTTTGCAGACCGAAATTTTTTCTAGAATAAATGGGCTGGTAAAAGATAGATATGTTGAGCTTGGAGAAAAGGTTAAGAAAGGTCAAATACTAGCGGAAATTGATACTCCGGATTTAGATGCGGAAGCTGCTGCTGCAAAATCAGCGCTTATTGCTGCCGAAAAAAAACTCATGGAGGCAAAGTACAGGTATGACTATGCATCAAGAACTTATGACAGGTACAGTAATTCTGCTGTAGATGGTGCAATTTCAACTCAGGATTTGGAAACAAAATTAAATTCTTTCAATACATCAGAAATGAGTTATGAGAGTGCAAAGGCCGATGTTGAAAAAGCGAAAGAAGATTATAATCGTTTGCTTGCACTTCAGAATTATAAACAGGTTGTGGCACCGTTTGACGGTGTGATAAGTAAATACAATATTGATGCCGGTGCAAATGTTGTAGCCGGCGGAAGCACGACAAGTACAAGTTTGTTTGAAATTCAGCAGATTGATAAATTCCGTGCAACAATATTTGTTCCACAGAGTTATGTAAGATTTATCAAAGATGGACAAGAGGTTGATGTTTATACTCCGGAAAATCCTGCACATAAAATCAAAGGTCAAATTTCTCAGATTTCAGGAAAGCTTGATAATGTTTCAAGAACAATGGAGGTTGCTCTTGTGATTCCAAATGACGACAGGTCAGGATTTTACAGTGGGTTATACGTAAAAACCAAGCTTGATTTAAATGGTAAACAAAAGATGATTACCGTGAATCCGTCTTGCTTAACAACTTTTTCAACCCCCGATCGATATGTGGCAGAGATTAATCCTGTTGATTCAACTGTTCATTTTTTGAAAGTAAAACAAGGTAAAGATTATGGAGATAGGGTTGAAATTCTTGAAGGTTTAAAGGGTAATGAACTGCTTATTACAAACATAACCGATGAGTTAAAAGATGGACAAAAAGTAAAGTATAAAAGCGAGTAAATATATTAAGAACCTGTTAAGCCGTCAGTACTTTTTTGGTAATTGTCTTTCATATATTGCTGTCGTTCTTTGATTTTAATTAAAGTTTGCATATCCATTTGTTCAAGTTTTCTCTGGTATTCCAATCTGCGAATTTCTTTTTCTTGTTGTTCAGCTTCTTTTGCTTTTTTTTCTTTAGATTTAGCTTGTTCTTTAGCCTTTTTTGCATCAAATTTCACTTCCGAAGGCGGTATAACCTCGGAATCTTGTGCCAGTCTGTAACCAACAGTTGCAATTGGAAAACTTGCACCGGAAAGTGATTCCAGCTTTGCATTTTGTCCGAAAATGTCAATACTCCAGAGACCTAGAAATTTTGGAGCTTCTCCCGTGTACGCATAGGCACATACTATAATACGATTTTCGTCGTTGGCGTCAAATCCCATCGGATAAATGTCCCAACGATTATCATCGAAATCAACACCGCCTGCTATTGCCCAGTAGTTAACTATAGCATCCCGAATCTGAGGCAGCTTTTTTGCTTCTTTTGTCTCAAAATCATACACCCATAAATTGGTTTGCCATATCCCGTCATATCTGTGTCCGACTTTTTCTTTCACAACAAGTTTAGTGTTATCAGGGGAAAAATCAATTGGTGTGAGTGTCCGAAAGATAAATTTTGTATCTATATCCTTTGAAGTTGAAATCAGAGGTGTTTCTTCTTTGTTTACAATATTTGCCTTCTTTACTTTTTCAATATCCGATAATGTTGGATCGAGATTGATTAAAAACAAATCGCAGCTTGTGCAGTCAGACTGTGCATAATAATAAACTGCCGGATAAACAAGCTTGGTAAAATCACCGGATACAATCCCTTGTGCATTAATTTGTCTATCAAAGTTTAATTTCCTTGGAAGTGTAAGTTCTGGGCTTCCGACGGGATCATTGTACTTTACGAGCTTAAATTTTTTCTGGGGTATGTACACCATATTTTCATCTTTCGGCATTTCAGCATCTCCCAGAATTTCATCATTCATTTCTTTTTTAGATTTTCCTCTTGATAACGACTCATATTCTTCTACAGTCATATAGCCGGATTTTGGCAATTTACTTTTCTTGTACTTTTCTTTCGTCTCGACTTTATCAACTTCATTCAAGTAAATAGTTTCAGCTACAACATAATCAGACCTTTTTATAAAAGGATATTTCATTTGTTGAAAATGAACTTTCATAGCCATAATCATTCCAGCAAAAGCTTCAAACATTAAACCAATCCTTCTTTCATAGCGGTGACTGTTGCCTGAGTTCGTGATGAAACGCAAAGTTTTTGCAAAATACTATGAACATGTGCTTTTGCTGTTGCCCTTGTAATAACAAGTTTATCTGCAATTTGAGGGTTAGAAAGTCCCTCTACCATAAGTTCAAGAACATCCAATTCCCGTTCAGTAAGTCCGTATGAATTTGGATATTTTTTCATATCCGGTGTGCTGACAACTTTATGAGAAGGACGTTGCAGGTTAGAAAATACCATTCTGGCAATATTTGGATCAATCCAGCCGACTCCTTCATAAACAGCTTTTATAGCCGCAATTGTCTGTTCTGGCGTCGCACCTTTCATAATGTAGCCGTCAGCTCCGGCTCTAAATGCTTCAAACACATCATTTTCACTATCACGGGAAGTAAAAATCAAAATCTTGACATCAGGATTAAAATCTTTTATACGTTGTGTTGCTTCAATACCATCAATATTTGGAAGTCCTATGTCCATTAATATAACATCAGGATTTATTTTCCTAGCAGCTTTAATACCTTCAATCCCGTCAGCGGCTTCTGCGCACAACTCAATGCCATCAGCTTTATCAATAAGCATTGACAAACCCATACGGTATAGTTCATGATCCTCAATTAAAAGTACATTAATCATACTAAGCTTCCTTCACATTTTTTTATTCCGTTTGTTACAGTATCAGTAAGCAGAAAAGAAAATTCGCTGCCTTTGTTCAGGCTGCTCTCAAGCCAAATTTTTCCACCGTGAGATTCAATAATCTGACGTGAAAGATATAAACCTAATCCGGTACCTGTCGAACGTTTCTTGCTTGTACCCTGAGAAAATCGCTGAAACATGTTTGGAATATCTTCAGGAGGAATACCGCAGCCATTATCGGATACAGAAAAGATTAAATCATTATCTTCATTCTTAACCGTTATCAAAACCTTGCCGCCTTCTTGTGTATAATTAATGGCATTACCGCATAAATTGCATATAACACGTCTTATCTCGCTTCTGTCAGCGTTAATTTCCAGATTTTTGTTTGAACAATCAATGTTAAAGTCAATATTTCTGGTTTGTGCAAGCGGCAAAAGCTCTTGATATACTTGTTTAGTCAGATTGTAAATATTAAAATTCGTTTTTGTAAGAGTAAGTTTTTCTGCCTCATACTTGTATACTTCCAAAAGCGCATTTACAAGTCCTAACAAATCTTCATTGCTTTTTTGCATAGTTGCTAAAAGAATATGCTGTTTTTCATCCAACTCTCCGAGAGCGCCGTCTAAGAAAAATTTTAAAGTCTGAATCGCAGCAAGCAGTGGCGTTCGCAGATCGTGCGTGAGGGTTGCAATAAAATCATCTCTTAGTTTATCAGATTTTTTTTGTTCTGTGACATCTCTTATCACACCTACGAATCTTTTAAACTCGTTGTCAGGATTGATTCTTGCAAAGCTTATTTCAACAGGAATTTCTACGTTACTCAGTGGATTTTTAATATAAAAATCTCTTAAAAGCAGCTCATTTTCATCGAGTTTGTGGAGTTCTTTTGAAATAAGAGTTTTTTTAGAAAACAAATAATCATCAATAGATGAAGTTACAATCTTACTGCCTATAAGCCCGATAAGATTTTCGCAGGCAGGATTAACCTGTTCTATTATTCCGTCTTCATTTATAATAACAATACCGTCTGCGCAATAATTAAAGATTCCTTCCAGTTTTGCATTTGATTGTTTTAAGTCTGCAGTTCTTTCTTCGACTATCTGCTCAAGATTATGTGAGTATTTTTCCAGTTCTCTTTTAGCGTCTTGTAATTCCGAAATCTTTTTTCTCAATTCGCTTAAAAGATAGCTTCTTTCAATTCCATTTTTAATATTCAAGATTAAATCGTCGTTATTCCACGGTTTTTCTATATACCTGTAAAGTCCTATTTCATTTATAGCTTTTATTGCATTTTCTTTGTCAGCATAGC
>CAZXQM010000026.1:11260-20375 GCA_964643455.1 uncultured Vampirovibrio sp.
CTGTAAAGTCCTATTTCATTTATAGCTTTTATTGCATTTTCTTTGTCAGCATAGCCTGTAAGCAGAATTTTACTCACTTCCGGATATAATTTATTAACTTCTGTCAAAAATTCCAGTCCATTCATTTCAGGCATTAAAAAATCAGAAATTATTAAATCAGGGACATTAGATTTTAGAAATTCTATTGCATCTTTAGGATTGTTAAAAAAGTGTGCATCTAAAAATCCCTCTACTTTTAACAAAGTTTTGAAAGCAGAGGTAACAATTTTTTCATCATCAACTACGACAATTTTTCCCGTATCCATAATCCTATATTATCTCAAACAAAGCATTTAGACAAATTATTAACAATTATGAATCTTATGTTATAATCATATTGGTGTTTTAAATAATGTTAAAAGGAGATAATAAATAATGGCAGAATCAAAATTACTTGCAAGTATTCAAAGAACAGATACAGAACAATTACAAATTTCTATATCTGAATACAGAGGTAAAAGTTATTTCAACTTAAGAATATTCTATACAACAGATGATGGTGCAACCTGGCTTCCAACTAAAAAAGGTGTCACTTTTGCTCCGGATCAGCTGGATATTTTATCTGAGGCTATTGAAGAAGCCAAAAAAGAATTTATGGCGGAAGAATAATAAAAAAATAAAAAGTTGGACAGTGTTATGAACAGTGCAGAAGATGAATTTATTGCAACAGTTTCACACGAATTAAGAACCCCTCTTACAAGTATAAGAGGGTTTTCTCAAACTTTGCTTAATTCTTGGGATAAGATTGATGATAATAATAAAAAGAAATTCATTAAAATAATAGAAGATCAGTCAAACCGGCTTATTCATCTGGTAGAAAATGTTCTTTCTGTTTCCAAAATGAGTGCCGGCAGTGATGTTTTAAAAAAAGTTTATGTAAACGAAGTGATAAAGAAAGTTATACCAATGTTTACGGAACAATATAAAACAAAAAGTTTTAAGCTGGACTTAGCTTCTAACTTGTCGCCTTCCAGACTTGATGAAGATAAATTTACACAAATAATGACAAATATTATTGATAATGCTGCAAAATATTCTGCAAACGGGAAGACTATTACAATTTCTACTCAGCCAGATGGTAATATGATTTTAATAAAAGTAAAAGATGAAGGCATTGGAATCAAAAGGGAAGATTACGATAAAATTTTCAAGAAGTTTAGCCGGCTTGAAAACCATCTTACAAGTACAACACAAGGTAACGGGCTGGGGCTTTATATAACAAAGCAGCTTGTAGAAAAGATGAATGGTGAGATAGGATTCGACAGTAAAGATGGTTGCGGAACAACTTTTTGGGTCAAATTTCCGGTCTATAATCAGGAGGAGGCTTTAAGATGCTCTCGAATGTCTTGATTATTGATAAACGAAAAGAGCTTTCTACAAAATATAAAAAGAGTTTGGAAGATGAACAGACCTTGGTTTATACTGCCAGAAAACTTAAGGATGGAATTGAACTTATAAGACAAATAGAACCGGATTTAATAATTGTGTCTGATAGTATAGATGAAGATTTGGCATCTTTTTGTGAAAGAATCAGAACTCTTACGTATAATACACGACCAACTATAATAGCTCTTTCTAAATCTGCCGATATACACGATAGAATAAGGGTTCTTGATAGCGGGGCTGACGATTTTTTTAGTGAGCCTGTCAATATAGCAGAGTTTAAAATGAGGATTAGAGCACATTTGAGGCGAGATATTGAGTCTAATCTTGATAGTGTTACGCATTTACCTGATAAAAAATATGTTATGAAAGCTTTGCGAAGGCTTTTAAATTCTGAGAATAAGCAGGCGGTTTTATTAGCAGAAGTTAAAAATTTAGACAACTATAAAAGTGTTTATTCTGATATTGCCGGAGATAAGCTTTTGCAGACTTTTTCAGCAATTGCAAAATCGGCGCTGGATAAAAATGATTTTTTAGGACATTTAAACGAGAATAGTTTTATCATAATAACAAGCCCGTATAGTGCAGAAAAAATGGCTGCATTTTTAACCTTTGCTTTTGATACTGTTGCTCCGAAATTTTATTCTGAGCAGGATGCAAGGCGCGGGTATACGTTGATTCAAGGCGACAGAGAAGCTGGAATGAGAGCAAATTTTGTTTCTGTATTAATAGGTGGAATTATTGATAATTATGAGATGATATCTTCAACAGAAGCTTTGCTTGAGAAGTTAAATTCTATAAAAAAAATTGCAAAAATACCAAGCGGATCAAATTATGCTATTGATCGAATAAAACTTACTGGTGAAAATTCTGTTGTTGCTCCTAAAATTAACCGAAGTATATATATAAATGAGCCGGATGAAGCTCTTGCTCTTTTACTCAAAATGGCTCTTGAATTACAGGGGTATGATGTAGTTGACAGGCTGGATTCTGAATCAAATGAACAGCCGGGAATAATTATTTTGGACAGTGGTGAGGATATGTCCGGTTTAAGTATTTGCAAGGAATTAAAAGCTGGCTTGAACTTTGTGAATACAAAAATTATTGTAACTAGTACTACTCACGATAAATCGATGATACTTGATGCCGGAGCTGATTTGTATCTTCCTAAACCTTATGAAATATCTGATTTAATTATGTGGGTAGAGTATTTTCAAAAAGGGGATTAGCTAGTTAGAGAAAAATAGCTTGCAAAAAAAGCTTTATGTGATATTTTAAAATGGTACGGGTTAAGTGAGTATTGCTAAAGCTCGTAAAAAGTGAAATTTTAATAAACTAATTAAGCGTCCGTAGCTCAGCTGGATAGAGCATCTGCCTTCTAAGCAGAGGGTCGCGCGTTCGAATCGCGCCGGGCGTATTTTTTATTATATTTAACCTGAATGTTTTTCACCCCATTCACACATTGCATAAAGTATTGGTATTAAAGATTTGCCCTTCTCAGAAAGGCTATATTCAACTTTCGGCGGAATTTGAGGGTATTCTTTTCTTATAACTAAACTATCCTGTTCTAACTCCTTTAAAACGTGACTCAGAGTCTTATGGGAAATCATATTCAAATATCTCTGAAGACTGTTGAATCTGATTATGCTATGTCTATAGATTGCATAAAGAACGGTTAATTTATATTTTCCGCTAACAAGAGATAAGGTATAATTAAATCCCGTCTTATCAAAACTCTCAACCTCTTTCAGACAATCCCGCTCTTGTGTATCCATGACAGTTACCTTTTTATCCGTACTTGAAGAAATATTACCAATAACTTAACATAATAAATATCGAAAAGAAAGGGGGTTGATATGAGAGAGCAAATTGAAGAATTTAATGCGGTAGAAAATCTGGCACGAAAATTTATAGAGGCAGTCAAAGCCGGAAATAGTGAAATTGTTAAACCGTATTTTTATGAAAAAGCAACATTCTTCGGTCAATTAAACGAAAAAGAATACCAGTCCGGTTCTATACAAGGGTTCTATGAAACCATTGATAAAATGGGTGCCTGTGGGGATGATTATGTTGCAAGAGTTGATGTAATTACACTGGAAAAAACAATAGCAGCAGTACGGGTTATTGAGGATAACTGGCATGGATACAAATTTACGGATTTACTTATTATGAATAAGATTCATGGAGAATGGAAAATTGTATCCAAGGTTTATGATACGCTTTCACAAAATTAATTATAGTAAGGGCAGATTTTTAACAAAAAATCTGCCCTTATTTAACAACTACTTTTAAAGTTTATAAACTTTATTATAAATTAATTTATACGCTTCGTTAGCATTTTTCACTTTTTTAGTTAATTTTTCGAAAGGGCACAAATCAGTTTTATCACGATTTTGTATTTCTTTTACAATATTTGGAGATTCGTATTTAATGTGGTGTTTCTTCAAAATTTTTATTGCAGGTTTTGACATTGTATCTGCATAAACAAATTCGGCATCACCATATACATATAAATAAGCTGCTGCACGACCTACAGTTTTGTCAAAGACATAAGAATCTTTGAAATTATCGTTTTTAAGATAAATTAAGACAGGTTCTAATCCACGTTCATTAAAAGTTGTAATTTCACCATCTTTATTATATACGACAAGAGTAGAAGTCTGTAATTTTTCCAGCAATAACTCTTTTGTCTCCCATGAAAGTTCGTTGCTTAATGCAGGTAAGCTAAACAAAGACATACATAAAATAAAACAAGTTGTAAAAAATCTTTTCATAATTTCTCACTTCCGAAATGTTCATATAATTTATCTAAAAAAAGTTTTGCGGCAGGTGAAAATATCTGATACTTTTTCCATACAATATCCAGACCGGATTCAAGTTTCGGCTTGAGTGGTCTGAAACACAATTCACTTTCTTCTGAGGTATCGACGAGTTTGTCCAGCGTGATTGCATAACCTATTCCGGCTTTTACCATAACGGCAGCATTGTAGACAAGATTAATCGTTGCAACAGTTTTTAAGTTCTCAAATTCTCCCTGAAACCATTCAATAAATTCATTTCTGGATGATGTTTTTCTCATTGCCTGTCGTGAGTTTATTAGCGATAAGCCTCTCAAATCTTCAATTTCAATAAAGTCTTTTCTGGAAAGTGGGCTGTCTTTTCTCATAATTACTCCCCAGATATCTTTATCAGGAAGCGGAAGATTATCATATTTGGATAAATCAACAGGTTGAATTAGCACCCCAAAATCCAAAAGTCCCTTGTCAAGTTTTTCCGTTACATCTTCTGCATTTCCGCTAAAGAGATTAAACTTGATATCCGGATAATCGTTTTGTATTTCTTTTATGATTTCCGCAATATGTTTCATACAATCAGACTCACCGCCGCCGATATAAATTTCACCGCTTATTGTTTCAGAAAGTGTCTGAAATTCGGCTTCTGTTTTTTCAACCATCTCAACAATCTCTTCTGCGCGTTTTCTTAATATCATTCCCTCAGGAGTTAAAGTAACTCTGTATTTGCCTCTTATAAGAAGCTTTTGACCCAGTTCTTTTTCAAGTTCCTGAATTTGGCGTGTCAGTGTCGGCTGGGTAAGATGCAGCGAATTTGCCGCACCTGTGATACTTCCTTCTCTTGCTACAGTTAAAAAATATTTTAAAACTCTAAGTTCCATAATATAAGAATAATCTAATTGAAATATGCCTGTCAAGTATTTTTGATTATGTAATATAAGTATTTGCTATTTTTAAAACTTGGTAAATAATGAAATTATAGGTGTATAATTATGGATTTTGATAACAATAAACTTATACAAAATTTAAAAGACGCAAATTGCAGTCAAGATTTTATAGAGAAATTTCTTAAGGCTGGAAAAGAAGCCGGAACAAAACTTTTAGCCGGACACAGAAAGCAACTTTTAAATGAATTGCATATAAATCAAAAGCGCATTGACTGCCTTGATTATTTAATTTTTACCCTAAAAAACGAAAGTACATGATTGGAGATGATTATTAATTATGAAAAGTCAAATTTCAAATCAAATGTTCGATAAAGAAAGAGCTTTATACAATATCAAGAATACAGAAGTTTTAAACTGCAAATTTGAAGGTCCGGCGGATGGCGAGTTCGTTTTAAGAGAATGCTGTAGGATAAATTAAATTTTATTAACTGTTCTGGAAAAGTATTAATTCGTAATTTTAAAGAAAATATTTATTTAAAAAAGTGTATAAAAGGAGAATTAAAAATGGAAATTATAAAAGTCAGAACTCCAAGAGGTTTGGAACTAAAAGGCGGAATGTTCGGGGATGTAAGCTCGGATACTGTGCTTGTAATGCTTACAGGAATTTGTTCAAATGTTTTTCAAAATGAGCTTTTGTATTCGACTGGAAAACTTTTGAGTAAAAATGGTATTGCCTGTATTATTGCTCATGCTCATGATTCCTTTTCTTGTTTTGCGTACAGTGATTTTTCTATAAACAAAGAAAAACATGCCGGTGTATTCAACGACAATTTTAATATGGTTTATGAAGATGTTGAGAGTTATGTAAAATATGCAAAAGAACTCGGGTTCAAAAAGATAATTCTTGGCGGTCATTCGCTAGGTTCAAACAAGATTATTCATTATCTGGGTAACACTCCTGATGATTTTGTTGATTATTTTATCGTATCTTCTCCAATAGATTTAATGTACTGGTGGAGTATTATGCCGAATATTGACAAATGCTTTGAGATAGCGCAAAGCTGGGTTGATGATGGCAGAGGAGATGAAATCCTTCCCTTCTTATTTGGAGGATTTTCTCCTATGACTGCTAATACGGTTTTAGGGTTTTATAATGCCGATAATCTTAAAAACTGTCCTGTTTTAAGTAATCAAGGAGAAATAGAGTCATTGCATAATATAAAACCAAACGGGTCATTTATTATTGGTTCAAAAGATTCTGTTACCGGAGAAAGTCCTAAAAGATTTATGGAAACTCTTAACTCATGGACAAAAAATCCTGAAAATAATCAGGTAATAGAGGTTTCGAATGCTTCCCATGTATTTTTTGGCAAACATAAAGAGTATTCTCAAGCTGTATTGGACTGTTTGGATTTGCACTACGGCTTGCGAAAAGGGTTACAAACTGTATAAACAGGAGAATAAATTATGTTATATGAAACTCATTATCAAGAAGGCAAAAAAATCACTTTTAAGAAAGTTAATTTGAATTTGGCAGGATTATTATTTTTACCGGATAATTTTGATGAGACGAAAAAATATCCGGCAATTGTTGTAACGCATCCGGGCGGCGGAGTTAAAGAACAATGTTCATCATTATACGGTTGGAATCTTGCAAGAGCCGGATATATAGCACTGGCTTTTGATGCAAGCCATCAGGGAGAAAGTGAAGGTGAGCCGAGATATATAGAAGATCCTTTTTCCAGAGTTGAAGATATTCGTTGTGCGGTAGATTACCTTGTGACACTGCCTTATGTAGACGAAAATAAAATCGGAGCAATGGGAATATGTGCAGGAGCAGGGTATACTATGAGTGCAATACAAACGGAATATCGAATTAAAGCTGCTGCAGGCATAAGCACCTGGGATGTCGGTAACAGTGCAAAAAACGGATTCCCGGGAGTGAATATTCCGAATTTTATGCAAAAACTCCTTACGGAAGTCGGTGAAGAAAGAACTAAGGAAGCCAGAGGAGCAAAGCCGAGATATCTTCAATATGTTCCTAATTCTGTTGATGAAATTGATGAAAATACTTCCGTTATCCAAAAAGAAGCTTATGAATACTACCGTACATCTCGCTGCCAGTATCCGACTTCCGTTAACAAATACTTATTTACAAGTAATGATAAATTAGCATCTTTTGATGCATTTGCTCATATAGAAACTGTTTCTCCACGTCCGCTCCTGTTTATTGTGGGTAGTAAAGCGGATACTCTGTACTTTACTGAAGATGCTTTTTCAAGGGCAAAAGAACCAAAAGAGTTGTATGTAATTGACGGAGCTACTCATATAGACTTGTACGATAAGCCCGAATTTGTTTCACAGATTGTAAATAAGCTGGTTGAGTTTTTTGGAAAGTCTTTGTAAAAGGTTAATATTTATAAAACAAAAACGGGTCTTTTGTTTATTAGAAAGAGCCGTTTTTTTATGCCCGATTGGTTGATACAAAATCCGGTATTTCATATTACTATTTTCTTGCAGTAATATTTCTGCAGAAAGGGGAAATAATGAATCCATTAAAAGAAAAAGGTCTATCATTAGAAAAACAAGTTAGAAATTGGCATCAGATTGCAGGAAAGCCTTATAATAAAATTGAGGTTGATTGCTACACAAGAACAAGACAAATATTAATGAACGGCATAGAAGTTGAGGCTTGGGGATTTAAACACCAGCTTAACAGGTTTGTGCCGGATAATAATGATAAAGCATTAATTGCAATGATTAGCAGAATTGAAGATTCTCAGCAAGCAACTGCAAACTGGATGGGGCCTGCTGACCAGTCTATATTGGAAACAACTCTCGGTTATGAGCAGGTTGCTGTGGATTTGACAGCATGGATGGCACAGAATGAACCGGATCCGTATGTTAAAGAAACTTTCGATTTCGGGTTATTAGAGGATTTTGATCACTTATACAGATATTCTCAATTTGCATACATGACAGAAGGGTTTGAGCCGGATGATATAGTTCAGGGACAAACAGATGTTATTGTAGGTCGTCCTACGCAGCATCATCACAATTGTAATGGTATTAGAATAAGAAAACATTACGATAAAACAACTGCTCATCCTCAGACAAAAGTTAATATCCTGACTCTTCTTTCAGGGGAACAACAAACTCATAATTATTATGCAGAACACGGTTTTATGTACGGAAATCCTGTCTTAAGAGAGACTTATGCTGAGATTAAAGATGTAGAAGAAGAACACGTTACAATGTATGAATCTTTAATTGATCCAACCGAAACAATGTGGGAAAAACTTTTGATTCACGAATTTACTGAGGTTTGTAATTATTATACTTGTATGGAAGACGAATCGGACGAAAGAATCAAAAAAACTTGGGAATTGTTCCTTGATATAGAGTTAGGACATTTGCAAGTTGCTGCGGATTTGTTTAAAAAATATGAAAAACGTGATCCGGAAGAGGTTATCGGAACAGAAATTGTTATTCCTTGCAGATTTAAATCACAAAAAGAATACATACAAAAGGTTTTAGACCAAGAAATCGACAAGCGTCTTGAAGCAGAGGGAGAATTTACTACGATTAAAAAATTGAGAGAAGATTGGCCGAGCTATAAGGTACAAGAAAAACAAAATGAAATCTGTTCACCTTCAGAGAGTGCAATTAGACTTGCCGGAATATATCACGACAGGGATATTGTAGCCGCTGATGACGAACTCAAAGGCAAAGAGGTTGATTTATTGAAGAAAGGACTTCAGAAAGTCGGGTTGGCACATAATACAGTAATGCCGGATGAATTGGAAAAAATGATTGAAAAATCTGAAGAGAGAAAAGAAGAGAAGGAAAAATTGATATAAAAAATAAGGGGCGAAAAGCCCCTTATTTTTGCTTTTTGAAATTGTTACATTAATTATCAACCCTCCATTGAGTAAAAATTTAACTTTTTAATAATAATATCTCGACAAAATTTTTAAATTTGTGTATAATTACTTCAAATGTGTGTCAAAAAAA
>CAZXQM010000027.1:0-20129 GCA_964643455.1 uncultured Vampirovibrio sp.
AGACAAAATCAATATAAAACTGCAATAATTTATGTTAATAATTTTGAAGATTTTGCTTTTTCAAATCCATACCTGCCGGGATATAAACAGGCAATGTCACAGCTCACGAATGAAATGCAGAATGCAGAAAGAGAAGATGTAAGTATTCTTGTAATAGCTTCTGTTGATAAGGCTATTGAAGAATATATACCTATTGTTGCGCGAGGTTTTAATCAAACAATTTCAGTAGACTCTCCAGCTTTTAATAAAAGAGGGAGAAAAGAGGTTTTGATCCATAAAATCAATGAAACAGAATTACCACTTGCGTACAAGACTCTGCAAGAGAAAGAATACCTGCTCAATAGACTTGTGAATCTAACAGAATATATGTCATTTGTAGAAATCAAATCTCTCATTGATAAGACAAGCCAGATAATGTATGAACGTAACAAAAGTAAAGCAGATATTGGAGAATTTATTGAAGCATATTTGCAATTGGTTACCGGAAGAACTTCACGCCCTGAAATGCCGGATTATAATAAAAAGGTAACGACTTCGCACGAATGTGGTCATGCAACAAATCTGGAAGTTATGAATGACCTTTTGAAAAGAAGAGGGCAGCCGTGGCATCAATTCAGGAATGTTAATTTTATAACTTTAGATCCTAGGGGTGACTTCCTCGGTGCAGTTTTTGAAGACAGAGCTGACAACACTGATTATCCTTTTGAAGCCATGTTTACAGCACTTGTTTGTTCTTATGGAGGATATTCCTGTGAAAAATTATTTTACGATATGAACGGGTCGGCTGGCATAGCTCAGGATTTAGCTCAAGCTACAGCAGCTGTGAAAAGAGGAGTTGAATATTTTGGATTCGGTTATAATACAGGACAAATTTCTAATGCAGTGAAAATCCAATCTTCGTTTTTTTATGAAAAAGTATATAAAGATATTGATATAATTCTTACAAATGCTAAGGCTGTATCAGATTTAATCACGGATACTTATAAGAAATTTAATGAGTGGTTTACTCAAAAATATTACAAACTTATAGGTACAGATGATTGTATGGTTGACGGAGATGAATTTAGACGGATACTTGCAAACTGGAAAAAATCTTTATCTGCTGATAAGAAAGAAGAGTTAAACATTCTCGATGATATGATTCTGGAAATGGTAGAAGCTTCTAAAAAGGGTATTAAATATGGACAAGCAAACATTAAAAAAGCGGTGAAATAACCTCACCGCTTTTATTATAAGTTTACCTTTATTTTTTTGTTTCTTCTTTTTTTACAGGTGGTGGCGTTGTTTCTCTTACAATTCTTTTAGGGTTGAATGATTCGTTTAGATATTCAATTTTTGCATTCTTCATTAAACCGTCAGTTAAGTTTTTAAGAGTTTCAACCTGTTCCTTGGTTACTAAATAGAATTTGATTTCATCTTTTACTTTTTCAAAAGGAGTTGAACCTGGTTCCATCCTGTCTGTAACTTTAATAATGTGGAATCCATAAGGTGAATTAACCAGTGTTTCACTTATTGTATTAGGCTTCATCGAAAAAGCTGCTTCTGAAAATTCTGGTACCATGGCTTCTTTTGGGAAGAATCCTAACTCACCGCCTCTTTCGGCGCTAGCTTTGTCATCAGATTTTTTCTGTGCAATTTTTTCAAAATTATCAGGATTTTGTTTTACTTCTGCCAGAATTGCTTCGGCTTTTGCTTTTTGTGAAGCTATTTGTTCTTCAATTTTTTTATTTAATTCAGTAGGATCAATATCCGGATTTTTTGCTTTAATTTGTTGTATTAATTCCAGAGTATTAGCAGAAATTAAAATATGTGATGCTCTTACCTGTTCACCATGAGTAAATTCGCTTGTGTGAGTATTGTAGTACTTCTCAGCATCAGCATCTGAAAATTCTATTTTTTTAATTGAATCAACTAGTTTTTTAATTTTTATTTGAGTTTTTAAATCTTCTGTAAATTGGGCATTAGAAACATTTCGTTGTTTCAGAATCCTATTTAATTCTTCTTTCGAACCGACTCTGTCAATGATTATTTTTAATTCTTTCTGGACATCTTCTTCGGTTGCAGTAATATTGCGCTTAGCTATTTCCTGATCAATTAAAGCTTTTATAATAAGTTCGTTGATAATTTTATCTTTAAATATTCCGTACATAGGATTTTCATCGGATTTAACAAAATTCTTTGCCCCCCCGAATGACTTAAAGAAAGAGCTATCAACAGTTTTATCAAAAGCCTTATCAAATTCAGCTTGAGTAATTATCTTGTCGTTAACCTTCACGATACCTTCTGATTTTTGGAATAATGTACATCCAGATAACAGTAATGTGGATAATGCAATGCATGTAAGTAATTTTTTCATTTAGTACTCCTCTTATTTATTAAAGTTACATATTTATAATAAACCAAATGTTTTTAAATGTTAAACATATATTTACGCTTCTTAATATATTTTAAAGTTTAAAAGAAATACTTTTCAGAAAGTGTTTTAATGCGTATACTGTTTTATAACTTGTAATGATTCTGATGAAATTAAGCAAGATTAGAATTATTTATAATTTTTTTTGTCATTGATTGATACGACATTCACATTGTAGAGATATACGGTTATACATTGTGCTATAGAATAAGATGATTTTTGTGTATAAATAAAATAAGGCGGGACTTTTTAGTCCCGCCTTACAAAATTAATTATGTTTTAATTATAATTTAGAAGCAACCATCTTAGTAGTTTCAGCTAAACGAGTTGAGTAACCCATTTCATTATCGTACCAAGAAATAATCTTAACCTGATTTCCGCCCATTACACGAGTTAATAAAGCATCAACGGTTGAAGATTGAGATGTTCCGATGTAGTCAGAAGATACAAGCGGTTCTTCTGTATAACAGAGAACGTGTCCATCAGCACCTTCTTTTAATGCTGCGTTAACCTCTTCAACAGTTACATCTTTAGAAAGCTCAAATACAACGTCTACTAAAGAAACGTCAGGAGTAGGAACTCTCATAGCGAAACCATCCAATTTACCTTTTAATTGAGGTAATACAAGAGCAACAGCTTTTGCAGCACCAGTTTTGGTAGGAACAATATTTAAAGCACCTGCTCTAGCTCTACGAGGGTCTTTGTGACCTGCATCTAAAATTCTCTGGTCACCTGTGTATGAGTGAACAGTTGTCATTAAACCTTTTACGATACCGAATTTTTCATCGATAACCTTAGCTACTGGAGCTAAACAGTTTGTTGTGCAAGATGCCATAGAGATTACATTGTGTTTTGCAGGATCGTATTCTTTGTCATTTACACCTAAAACAATTGTAATATCTTCATTTGTAGCAGGAGCTGAGATAATAACTTTCTTAGCACCGGCAGTAATGTGTGCTTTTGCTTTTTCTGCATCTGTGAAGAAACCAGTTGATTCAACAACAACTTCTACACCTAAATCTTTCCAAGGTAATTGAGCAGGATCTTTTTCTGCGAAGAACTTAATCTTTTTACCATTTACTATAATACCTTCTTCATAAGCTTCAACTGAACCATCAAACTTACCCATTACAGAGTCGTGTTTGAAAAGAAGTGCAGCTTCAGCAGGTTTTAAACCTGGGTCATTAATAGCAACATATTCGATTTCATTGAAGATACCTTCTCTGATAGCTGCTCTTAATGTGTTTCTACCGATTCTGCCGAATCCGTTAATTGCTACTTTTACCATAATTTTCACTCCTTCTTATTAGTAAAATTATTTCTCTTAACATTTTTATCCTAAATCAAACAAAAATCTTAATCAAGCAAAATTGAAGGATGAAAAATTAATTTTTCATTAAGTTTTTAGCCGGATTAAGTTTTGTAACAATTTTTCTTTTGACTATAAAGTTTAAAAAAAAAATGCCGATAAATATTTTAGTAAGTTAGTAAGATGAAGGATAAAAATGGGATTTTCAGAATTTTGGATACAGAAAAATAATGGCAGAAAAGAAGAGCTTTCAGAAATAAAAGCTTGTATTCGCCGAGAACAGATTGATAAAAAATTCCGGAATCTTTTCGATGTTTACGACGTAAATCAGGATGGCACACTTGAAGCAGAAGAGTTAGAAATATTACAAAAAAGTATTCAGAGCTTTGCCGGAAATGACAACATTCTTGATAGTTCTGAAAATAAAGCATTATCAAGTATTTTTGCAAAAGAGCTACAGATTGAAAATGCTGACTTTCAGGGGTTTGTTCTTGCCCTGAATAGAGCTGGCGGAGAAATCATCTCTTCAGAAGAGAAAATTGGTGAGGATGGCGGGAAAATTGTAATTACGCAATATAATAATGGTCTGACAGAAACTCTATATTTTTACCCTGACGGTGAATTTAAGATGAAAAAGGCTGTTCAGGACAGTGAAAGTACTGTATATAAATATTCAGGCAAAAGTTATACGAAAGACGAACTTAATCATATAATCAAAAAAGAGTATGAAGAGAGTTGTTCTGCTTATCAAGATTCATTGGGGATAACCACGCTTGAAGGCTTTACAATAAAGTATCTAGAAAGTAAAAAAGTCGTTCCGGAAACAAACAAATTTCACAGAGAAGAATTGGAAATGTCTGATAGAGCAAAAGCGGACGCATCTGTAAGAGAATTTGTTCTGTCGCATTATATAGAAACTCATCAGTCGGTGCAGAGTGGACTTGATACAATGGGGATTCTGGACGATATTGGAGCCGCAGTAAATGCCGGAGCCGGTGAACTCTGGAATTCCTGCAAAAATATTTACAACAAGTATTTTGGCGATGGAACAGAAAACGATTATCAAAATTTCTACGAATTGGTTAAAAATTTTAAACCGGAATATGAAAAATCTATATCCTTAAATGGAACTCTTGAGACAATGAGAAAAAATCCGGAACTTTATCTAAATAGTTTCAGACAAAGCACCGGTTTGGATTTTAATACAGAGCAGGGAGAAAAATTCCTGCAAATAACCGAACAGTATCAAAATGCACAGATATTAAAAGAACGTCTAAATATTTTAAGAAAAGCGTTAGCTGAAATTAGAATGTATGAAGCTGCTCAGGATGCCATAAAGTATGCGCCTGTGCAAAATGAGGGGCTGAATCCGGCAGAACATCTTTTAAATGCAAATGAACTTTTGCTTCAATATTTTAACGGAGATAAAGAAGCCGCAAATTTAATCTTGAATGATACTATCGGTAATCCGCAGCGAACAATGGAGGCTGTTAAAGAGCTTATAGAAGAAACTGAAAAACTGAATAATAGTGTTTTAGACGGAAGAACATTTGAAGCAATAAGGGAGGACTACATAAATCAATATAAAGAAATCTACAAAACAGATTTTGTACCGGACGATTTGATGGAAAAGGTTATGGATGCAAAAGCGACCGGTGGTATGGTTAAAATTGCCGCAATTACGTTAGTTTCTGTTATTATAACAAAAAGTCCTGCACTTGCGGGAATAATGCGGGCATCTGCAGGAGCAGCGGTTGATGGGGCTGCTGCCAATGTTATCAGAACTCTTGTTAGTAAATATGGGCGAACTACCGTTCAACAGGGTATCAAACTAGCGATGTCGACAGGAACTGTAGCGACGGATGTTGCACTTACTCTTCTTAACCAGATTACAGATAATAGGGATGGAATAGATGGCGAAGAATTATGGGAGAGTACAAAAGGAGCTGCTAAATATATTTATTTTGGTTCATTTGTAGGCGGTCCTATAGCTCAGGCAGTTTCCGGTAAAATCGGGAGACTTGGGCTTACCGGCAAACTCTTCTCTGGCGGTGCAAAATCTGCTCATGGAGCAATTACAACAACGACAATTACAGGCGATAAACTTGTTGAAAACTTTATGAAATCTTCCAAGAGTATTCTTGCTCAGGGCGGTGCATTGGCGAGCGAGATTGCATCTTTCTCACTTCTTGATTTAGCAACCGGAGCTGATGATGTTGCAATGGTTGTAGAAGAGCAGGGGAAAATGCTTCCGTCCATAAAGGTTATGCATAATCTGTTTGAATATATGCTTGGTGCAAAAACCCATACTGCGATATCAAAAGCGAATTTTGAAGCAGCTATAGAACGTTCCGGAATCAAAGACTGGACTATTAAAGAAACAAAGACCCCGAGCGGTGTAACTTATTCTGTAGATATGAAAGGCATTCCTCTGGGAACGTTCAAAGATGTTAATACTCTTGCAACGGCAATGTTTGAAAGAGTTGCAAGATCTTACAGTGAAGGTAATTCCTCTAAAACATCCGCTCCAGAAGCTGAAAACGTGCGTGGTAGTACTTCTGAAACAGGCAGTGAGTATGGTGTAAAAGATGCCACCTCAACAAATCCTGCTGAAAATATTACTTCACGGCTTGAGGGCGAAGTCTATAGAAATGAATTCAGAGAAGAAGGAATACGCCTGAATACGCCGGAAAGATTAGATGCTGAATTGCGAGAAGCTGAGAATAATCCAAATGCACCAAAAGAAAATCTTGAAGCCTTATCAATTATAATAAGCGGAAAAACAAATGAAATACTGGCGCAGCGATACAGCGAAATGGCAAAGATTTTGGATGAAATTCATGTGAAATATGCCAAAGAAATTGCACAGCTTGAAACTAAATATGGAGATAAACCACAAGAATATGCCGAACATTTTATGAAATTTCTTGCGGAAAAAATGGGTGTTGCCGGATGTGAGCCGGAAATAGTATTTACCAAACTTGAAGGCGGAGACGGAGCTTATAACTGGTCAACAGGACAGCTTTATATTTCGGACAAAATTACTGATTGCAAAGATATAAAAACAATGATTGCGCACGAATTTATTCATACTTTGCAATTCGAAAATATCTTAGCGACATATGGAAAAGAAGGTGTTGCAGAGCTTTATATGAAGCATGGAAACGGTAAATTAATAGAAGATTTAACCAAAAAATATGTAAAAGATGAGTATGAGTGTGAAATAGAAGAATTAGGTTTAACAAAAGATGAATTAATGACCCTTCAGCAGGCAGTTGCTGAATCCTGGGCTGAGAAATGCCTTTCAAGAGGTTCTAATCCTGAATTATTCAAATATGCACAGGAGCATCCTGTTGAGTCCGGCAGTTTGAATAGTTATATGGCGAGATTGCAGTTAAATAATTTAATCAAGCCGGAAGAATTTGATACGGAAGCATATTATCGCTCAACAAACGAAACCGAGGCTTATTATCTCGGCAATGGACAGGTAACAGGCAGAGATAATGCGGGCGGAAGAACGCGATATGCATCCGAAAGCCGCAGCCAATCCCAAAAAGAAATCAGTATTCCTATGGGAAAACTAGAAGCTGCAAGTCCGGGGCTTGCTGCTAAATTAAAAAAAGCTGCTGAAAGATTTAATTATGAACTTTCCAGAAATATCAATCGAGCACGCCGTGGAGCTGATTATGTCCAAGAAAAAGCAGAAAAATTTTATGATAAAACAAAACGAATCGGCAAAGCTGTCAGTGGAATATTTGATGCTGAGACATTGAATATAAAGCTTAAAAAAAGCGGAATTAAGGATAAGCATCGTAGATATCAAATTATAGAAATGTTGCAAAAGTCCAATTTTGAAGATAAAGAAGTTTATAATCAAATTGTAAGCTCTATTAAAACATTAAAAGAAATGGGCATTCCTGAGCAAGATATATCTCAGATTTTAACCAGAACCGCTAAATTAGAGAATAAAGAATGGATTTTCAACAATAATAGTATTGAAATAATAAAAGAACTGGCTGAAATTCGTAAACTTGCCGGTAAAGAATGGCAAGCTCATAAGGTCTCTACTACGCTTCTGGGCATTGAAAGCGATAATGGTATTACGCTTGCAAACATAAAAGAATTTTCTGCAACAATGAAAGAAGGTTATTCTTTGGAAGATGCCGAATTTATGATAAGAAGCGGAGTTAAAGGTGAAGACGGCAGGAAAAGTTTTAAGGAAATTCTTAATAGCACCAATGTGCAGCAGAAATCGGATAAATGGGTAAGTCCTGTAATTATTGCAAGCCAATATTATCAAACTTGTTTAAATTCAAAAGGCGAATTTGTAAGTAAGAACTGGGATTTTATCAAGCAGTTGGAAGATGCTGGGATTAAACATTCAAGGGAAATACTTGAAGCTATAAAAAATGATAATTCCGAAATAACGGAAGCAAATATAAAAGAAATTATATCTCAATTAAAGCTAAAACCAAGCGAAGTTATGTCATATAATTATGCAGACAAACTCAAAAATTGCATATCTGAATACGGAAAACTTGACTTTGAGAGAATGGATGATGTTCAAGCACTAACCGGACTTGCAGGCGGTATGGATTTGAAATTGTTTCAGAATCCGGACGGAAGTTATAATAAAGACGCAATAGTACAATTACAAAAACTAAGAGATGCAGGTTTTGATAAAAACGGTGCATTAATTAATATTGTTGAAATTGCACGTAAAAATGCACTGGCTGTAAAACAAGAAGGTGTTATCCTTTCTTCTGAGACAGTTAATTTTGCGATTGAATTAAAGAATAAAGGAATAGAAGAACATGTTATTGGTTCAATTCTCGAACATTGTCAAACAAAAGACGGGAAAATAAATACAGAACTTTTAAATACAATTGAACCTCTTGCAAAAATATTAACAGAAGGGGATGTTTATACGTTATCAACATGGCTATTCCCTGTTCTGGAAGTGAATGATTCAAAATTCAAAGAAATGACGGTTAAGAATATCCAAAAACTTAGAGAAGGCGGGTATAGCCTTTTTGACATGTCACTTAGTGAAATTATTACTCTTAAAGAAATTACTCCGGAAGAAGTAATTAATGCTGCAATAAAATTAAAGCAAGAAGGGGTTACTGTCGGCAGCCTCAGAAATAATTTGAAAGCTGTAAGAATGGATGACGGGAGTTTGAATCGGGAAAGCTTTGAATTTCTGTTAAAACTGAAAAATGAGGGTTTTAATGAATTTGATTGCAGTGATATAATTAGACTTTGCACCAGAGATAACGGGGAATTTATTAGTGAAAATACAGAAACTGTTATAAGTCTTTTAAAAGAATATCAGGGGTCTAAGTATACCGGTGACTACCAGCTAAGGCTTGTTAAAATTCTTGTAGAAGCAAGTTCTGACAAAGCCGGAGTTATAAGACCTGAAATTTTAAAAGAAAATCAGAGCAAACTGGACAAATTTTTCAACACACTTGAATCTGAAGATCAGGAGCATTTCTCATACTATTTGGAGCTGGCAGTTACAAAAGACGGTGTTTTTGATGAAAATGTATTCGAAAAGATTAATAAATTAAAATATCTTGAAGATGGAATATCTGACCCTAACTATTACAAGACATTGCATAATTTTATCGATGCTTGTAGAAATGAAGATGGCAGTTTTAATGTTGACGCATATAACGATGGTATAAAGTTAGTTAAAACATACAAACTTACTAAGTGGAATGCCTCATATATTATTCCTGTATACAGAGAGTTTAAACATTTGAATGAAAAAAACTTTGTATATGACCTGTCATTACAAGAAAAACGGAACCTGCAATCGACATTATTACGATATAATCAGAAATTGGACGAGCTTAAGGATTTGAAAAAAAATTTAAAATCTGACCTAATTCCTACTACGGATGTGGAATATAGTGCATTAATGAAACAACTGTCCCAATCTCTCGGTGAAACAGAGTTGAAACTTGATGAAGCGGTTGTAAAAAGATTAAATTTTGATATTAATGCTCTCAGTAATTTAACTTCTGCAAATCCTGTTCAGGAAATTAGTCTGAAAGAGAATTATGATATTTTGCTAAAGAAAATCCAAAGCAAAATGTCAGGTCTTGCAGAAAGCGAAAAGCGTAAAATTTATGATTATTTTGGCTTTACCGTAAAAGACGGAAAAATATCCGGTTTCCCTTCAACTTTCGGTAAAAATATTGAATATACGGATATAAAGAACTCTTTCTCAAGAAAAGTCGTTGATGCAGTAACAAAAGTAATTGATGATTTTAATGCAAATAATACAATCAATGTTAAAGGAGAGCCGGAACTGTCATCAATATTAACATCTATATCAAAATCAGTTCCTGAGATTTTAAATAAATTCAGTAATTCCTCAAAGGCACTTGAAGCTGTTAACACACTTAAGTCCATCATTGCTTCACCGGAATATGCTAATCTTAGCAGCGATAACAAAACCGTTTTAATCCTTGCAGTTCTGTTAAAAGATTCAAATGCCGGCAATACGCAGGAAATGGCATATACAGTATACAATTTGAGTGCAAAACTTAACCTGTCTTCTGCAGGCAGAGAAAATTTATTTAAGCTGCTTATTGTTCCGGATTTAATTTCAAACTACGAAAAAGCAAATCCTAATAAATTAGTAGAACGTTTCAGCAGGATGGATAGCTACAAGAGTAACGAAAAAGAAGAAGCTCTGGATATTCTTGCTTTTACAATTAAAGAAAACGGCGTAGAAGAACTTTCATACTTGCTGTATTCTTCTGATACAAATGGTATGATGAGTAATGAACTGAAAACCGCACTTCAAAAGAGGATTTTTGAAATCAAGAAAGATGACTTTTTACTGCCTCAAACTTCGGCTGAAATGATACATTCGTATAGAGGTACTATCCGGAACATAAATGGATATGAGGTTGAAGTTGTTGATGCAAAATCAATGAATGGATTTTATGCTTATGCCCATACTCCTGAAGCCGGAGCCTGCAATCATTCTTCAAGGATAACAAAATTCAGCAACTTTGAAGAATTTAGAAATGTAGATAATAATAGTATCATTTGTGCAAGTTATGTAAGTGCAGATAAATCCGCAACCTGGCAAAAACATGGATTTCTCTTTAAAGTAAAGAGCGGTCATGAATATGTAGGAATGGGACATGACATATTTTCTTTGTGCAAAAATACGACTGAAATGCTGGCAGAATATTACAGAAATACTGGTATGAAAGCTTTTTCCGGCAAAGGGTATAAATTCTCACACAGAACCTTTATTGCGACACAGTTAAAAGATATTCTGCACGTTACGGATAATAATTATTCAAATCTTATTAAAAGCAGTAACGAATTAGCTTCCAGAATAAAAAACCTTTTGCCTGATAGCAGTGAGTATAAAGAATGCCAAAAAGAGCTTTATAGAATTAATCAGGAAATTGAACAAATAGATAAAGATTACGTTAATAGGCTTGACAGAATAAAAACAGAATTATCTTCAGAACAATTTAGTCTTGAGGATATTAGAAAAATTGATCCCGAATTTGCACAGGCATACGAAAAATTTCTTGCGCGTGATAATACAGGGCATAAATATGGAAAAGAAGCTCTTATGAGGAGTGATTACTGGAATGAAGTACTTGTCGGCAATCCAGAAATTGAAGCTATTTATACAAAAGATTTGAGCACTCTGCCGGAAGAATATCTGGAACTTGCTCAGACAAAAGGTTTGAAAATTGTTTTATTATGATAGAAAAGCGGCGGTTTTAATAAAACCGCCGCCCTTTATTTATGCCTTAAATTAAGCTTCAGTTTTTTCAGCTGACTTGCTCGGTATTCTCATTGCATAGAATGAGCGGATTACAAAGACCAGAGCAACTATTAACAATACAACACCTGCAATTTTTGCGTGTTCTTTAAACGCAGGGTTAATAGCAATTTCCATTGCCAGTAAACCAAATAGTGTTGTAAATTTGATAATAGGGTTCATAGCTACTGATGAAGTATCTTTGAATGGGTCGCCTACTGTGTCGCCAACAACTGTTGCTGCGTGAAGTTCAGTACCTTTTTCATTCATGTCAACTTCAACGATTTTCTTCGCGTTATCCCAGCAGCCGCCTGCGTTAGCCATAAATACAGCCTGGAACAAACCGAATACGGCAATTGCAATCAGGTAACTTACAAAGAATGATACAGGAGCTGTATTATTACATACCGGAGCTGAAAGACAAGCTAAAGCCAGTGCAAATGCAAACAGAGCTATAAAGATATTATACATACCCTTTTGAGCGTATTGTGTGCAAATCTTAACAACCTCTTTTGAATTTGCAAGGTTTGCTCTCTTATCATCAGCTTCACCCAGCTTAATATTGTTTTTAATAAATTCGGTTGCAGAATAAGCACCGGTTGTTACAGCCTGCATAGACGCTCCTGAGAACCAGTAAATTACTGCACCGCCGGCAATAAATCCTAGAAGTGTGTATGGATTCAGAAGGTTTAAAATCATCTCAGGCTGGATTCCTAATGTTTCCTTGATTACAAGAATCAAAGAGAAAATCATTGTTGTAGCACCAACTACAGCTGTTCCGATAAGTACCGGTTTTGATGTTGCTTTGAAAGTATTACCAGCACCGTCATTTTCTTCAAGATAAGTCTTAGCATTTTCAAAATCAGGTTTGAAACCGTATTCTTTTTCAATCTCGTCTGCAACATTCGGAATTTCTTCAATCAATGATAATTCGTAAACGGATTGAGCATTATCAGTAACAGGTCCATAACTGTCTACCGCGATTGTTACAGGTCCCATACCAAGGAAACCAAATGCAACTAAACCAAATGCAAACACAGACGGATAAATCATTACACTTTCCGGTATAAATAAGCTTGCAAAGTAAGCCAATCCCATCAAAAGTACAACGATTGCACCAATCCAGAAGGCTGAGAAGTTTCCGGATACAATCCCTGAGAGGATTGTGAGAGAAGCTCCGCCTTCACGGGAAGCTGTTACAACTTCATGTGTATGTTTAGCTTTAGGGCTTGTAAAGACTTTGGTTGCTTCAGGAATAAGAGCGGCGCCTAAAGTACCGCAAGAAATAATTATAGAAAGAACTAACCAAAGATTTGTTTCCATATCTGATAATAAGTAGTAGCTTACGCCGAACGTCATTAAGATTGATAAGATTGAAGTAATCCATACAAGACTTGTAAGAGGTGCTTCGAAATCAAATCTCTTATCTTTCGGAGTAAACATTTTAGTAATAACGTTATTAATTCCATACGCAACTACAGAAGTAATAATCATCAAGAATCTCATTGTAAAAATCCAAGCTAATAATTGTACCTGATAGTCATTAAATACACCTAATAGGATAAAACTTACAAGAGCAACACCTGTTACCCCGTAAGTCTCAAATCCGTCAGCTGTAGGACCTATGGAATCTCCGGCATTATCACCTGTACAATCAGCAATAACACCAGGGTTTCTCGGATCATCTTCTTTGATACCGAATTGAATTTTCATCAAGTCTGAACCAATATCAGCAATTTTTGTAAAAATACCGCCTGCTACACGGAGGGCAGAAGCACCTAAAGATTCCCCTATTGCAAATCCTATAAAACAGGCACCTGCAAGTTCACCCGGTACGAACAATAAGATTACAAGCATCATAATAAGTTCTATAGATACAAGCAATACACCGATACTCATACCAGCCTGAAGAGGAATGTTGAGTATGTTAATAGGATTGCCCTTAAGTGCAGTAAATGCAGTTCTTGAGTTTGCCAGTGTATTCATTCTGATACCAAACCAAGCTACAAGGTAGGAGCCAAGAATACCTAATACTGACCATCCAAGAATAGTTAAAACAGATTTTAATTCCATTCCTTGTAAATACCAGAAATAGAATGCAATACATAGACCAATTAAAACTTCTAATGCAATTAAAAACTTACCTTGCTGTACAAGATAAGTCTTGCAAGTTTCAAAAATTGTGTTCCCGACAGCACTCATTGCTTCGTGAACTTCTACTTTTTTTACATTTCTGAACATCCACAGTCCGAACAAAACCCCTAAAACAGAGACGCCTATACCAATCATTAAAAGATTGTAACTTAAGTCGCTTGTTGCTTTAATGTCAGGAACTACGAGGGATGCTTCCCCTGCAAAAGCAGGTGTTGCTAAAATCATTGCAAAAAGCGTTGCAAACAATGATTTTAACATCAATTGTTTTTTTAGCATAACACTCTCCTTCTATGTGTGACACATCACTAAACACTAACAGGGTTATTATAATATAAATTAAAAAAATAGTACAACTTTTAACATAAATTTGACAAATATTTATGCTCTTGATATAGTAACAAATGTGATTTTGGGAATGAAAACATCATGAACAAAATTTTGACAGGTAAATTCGGGCATGTGGTGGAATGGTAGACACGCTAGTCTTAGGAACTAGTGCGCAAGCGTGGGAGTTCGAGTCTCTTCATGCCCATTTTTTCTAAATTAGCGATTTGAACGATTGGTTCAAACGCTTTTTTTATTGTTATTACTACGTTTTCGCCATCATAATAAAAGTTCAAACAGAATAATTATGTAAAAGAAAAGCCTAAGAGTTTTATGGCTTTTATAGCAAAAATTTTACGTTTTTTATGTTATGAGCAATATTACTTTTAAACAAAAAATCTCCATTTAGAACGCAGATATTTTTTCTCCAAGCTTTTAGAAAATTTCTTAAAACTGATGTAAGTTTTATATAATTGAATGCTAACAGGAATCTTGGATTTAGAACCATAGGGGGAGGTAATTATACTGAACGTATAAAAATAAAAAGAGAAAACATAAAAAAGTATTCAAAAACTTAATGCAAAAATTAACCTCGTTTCTTCTGATGACAATATAGATTTTGACTTTTTCAATATATTAAAAATGAATTATTAAGTTTTGTAACAATACACTTGATATGTGCAATTGTATTGTTTTTATATACTTTATATATTTAGTAAGACAAAAGATGGAACATAAATATGGCACCCGGAATTGGATTATACAATTTTAATATGAGCGGAAGTTCCTTTAGTGGATTACTTCAGCAGGGCATGGGAATGTTTAGCGGCGGCTTAGGTGGCAGCGGTATATTCATGAACTGTTACGGCGAAGTTAATTATGATGCTATGGCAGGATATGCTGTTGCTAATGCTCTTGTAGGTGTTGCAGGACAGGCAATAAATTCAACAGTTTCTCAGAAACAGCAAGCTAAAGCTGAGAACGAAAATAATAAATTAGAAATTAAAGAAATCGAGAAACAAATATATAATAAGACCAGTGAAAAATTAGAATTAAATGAAGAAATATCAACAAAACAGGATTTAATCAAATCTTCTAAGGACGAAATTAGCAGTTTAAATGAACAAATAACTGATTTAAATGTTGCCGGAAAGAAAGAAGCTTATGAAGCTGCAAAAAATCAAGATCCACAACCGGAAAATCTTAACGAGCTGAAAGAAGCATACGAAGAGGCAGTTAAAAAAGAAGCCCAATTAAAGGAAGAAATTTCTGAACAAGAAAATATTATAAAAACCGCAAATGAGAATATTGAAGCAAATAAAGCTGCTATCAACAAACTTACAGCAGAAATAGAAGAACTAGAAGTGAAAAAAACTGAGCTAGAAAAAGCTGTTAATGAAAAAGAATTAGATAATGCGGATGGAAAAAGATGGCAGCGTACAAGCCAGAAAGATTTTGATGCAAAATGGAATGAAGATGGTACCATGGCAGAAGGTGCAGATTTTACCAAAAGCGATATGCGATATGCTATCGCAGGCTTCAGAAATGCAACAACTACAGAAGATAAAAAATACTGGGCAAATAAAATAGCCACTATTTACAAAAATATGAACCAGAGTGATATTACAAGCGACTTCAAAACTGCAAGAAAAATAGTTGATTCATATGTCGATTAAGCAAATGTAAACTTTTGTAACAATAAGCTCCGAATTTGAAATCGGAGTTTTTTTATTTGCTTTATATATATGTAAGATATAAAATTAAGAGATAAAAAGATGGGTTATTACACAGAGATCAGTAAAAGTTCAACATATAGAGCCGAAAACACAGCATATTACAACAGGATGAACGGTGTTAGCGGGCATACTACATTAGGAGTTGTTGGATCGCAGTTGGCGCCGCAGCTTTTGGAATTTACTATTGGAAAAATTTTATCAGGTAGTGAAAAGAAAGAAAATGAGAAGCAAACAGATGTTTCTGAAGATACCCAAAGAGCAGAGCTTCAGAAGCAGCTAAAATCAGTTTTAAAAGAGCTTGGAGTTGATAGTGAAAAAGGTATAAGCGCTGCTGTATCTAAGGCTCAGGAGGAACACGATGCTAATATTAAAGCCTATCAGGATGTTGTAGATGAGTTTACACGCGGAACCGATCAGTATTCAGTTCAAATAGCAGCCCTTCAAACGCAGCTCAACGGACTTACTACCGAAACGGATCCTGACGGAAGCAAAAAATCAGAAATAGAAGAACAAATAAAAGAGTTAGAAACAAAACGTGAAGAAGCGTTGGAAACAGCTAATGCAAAATTACAGGAAGTTACACAAAAAGAAGATGCAAAACTAAGTAATATTGTATTTAATGCAGAAGAAGCAAGTGCAATATTAGTACAACTGCAAAATCTGAATGCAATTAATGAGGAAGATAAGGAAGCTTCTTATGATGCAGCTCAGGAAGTTAATGACATGTCCAATTTTAATAAAGCACGTGAACAGTTTCTGAAAAATAAAACAAAAGAAAATGCACAAGCTTTGAAAGACGCTTATGAAGCAGTTGATAACAAAACTACTCAAGCTGCCTGGGATAAGTTTCTAAAAGCAGAAGTTGAAAAAGTTCTTGGGGCTGAATAATAAAAATTTGTAAAAAGGATAAGCACAAGAAAGTGGTATAAAATTTATCCTAAATGAAATTTATTCTCCAGCTTATAAAATTTTAAGTTGCGTAGTGTGCTTTTTGTTTTGCGTAAATAATAAAAAAGCCGGCTTTTAAATACCGGCTTTTTATTTAAATTAACCTCGAATACCTAATTCTTTAATAAGGTTTCTGTAACCTTCAAGATTCTTTTCTTTCAAAAATGAAAGAAGTCTTTTTCTCTTACCGACCATCATCAAAAGACCGCGTTTTGTTGCAAAGTCTTTTTTATTAGATTTCATATGTTCTGTAAGTTCAGAAATCTTTTTAGTTAACATAGCGATTTGTACTTCTGCAGAACCTGTATCTTTAGTATTAGCACCGAATTTCTCAATAATTTCTTGTTTGTTCTTTAAGTTCATAATTCATCCTTTCTTTTTTGCTCCTTAGCCGGATAAAATAATAAGGCTACTTAATATTATAGAAGCACTTACTATTTACCCCCACCGGGCACGTACGAGTGTTATATCGGCTTTTCACTCTACAAGAGCAAATATAATACAAATATGCTTTTAAATCAAGCTATGTAAAGAAATTATAATTTAAGTTTTACACGGTCTAACCTACAGGATGGTATGAACCTATTACATAAAACATTTTTACAAGCGGTTGAATTTCATCAAAAGCTTTTTGTACTTTTTCATCTAAAATATGTCCTTCAAAATCAATATAGAAAACATACTCACCCAATTCTTTTTTAGAAGGACGAGAGTCAATGTACGACATATTGATATTATGTTCTTCTAAGATTGTTAAAATTTTATTCAACGCTCCAGCTTTATTTTCTGTTGAAAAGGTTATGCTGGTTTTATCATAACCTGTCTGTGGGGGCATAAATTTACCCAGTAATATAAATCTTGTTTGGTTGTTAATCTCGTCATTAATATTTTTTTCAATAATTGGTATATTATACATTTCAGCACAATCTACACTCCCGATAGCAGCAGCTTCAGGTTCTTCTGCAACAAGAGAACGAACTGCTGCAGAGGTAGAAAGAGTTGCTTCTTCTATTAATGAATCAGGAAAGTTATTCTGTAAAAATCTTTTACACTGTGCAAGTGCTTGAGGATGTGATCTTACGACTTTAATCTCGGTTTTATTTTTAGCAAAGCCTATAAGTGCGTGTTCTACTCCTGTTGTTGTTTCCGCAATAATTTTATATCCTTCTTTTTTTAATGAAGACAGATTATCAAGTGTTTCTCTTACAATACCTTCAATAGAGTTTTCAATAGGTATTACTGCAACTATATCTTCATTATTCTCATCTTTTAATGCCTTTATAATACCTGTAATAGATTTTAAATTTGTACTTACACAATTGAGTTTAAAAGCATCAATAAACATATTTTTTGCAAAATCGCTATATGAACCGCGAGGACCTAAAAATAATAATTTTCTAATTCTTGATGTATCTAAAATATCGGGTACCATATTTTTTCCTTTTATTCTATAAGTAATCTAGTTTGTTCTTTGAGGAAGTTTCTCTCTAAGTTTTGTTATCAAACTTTCTCTGGAAGGAGAAGGTGATGCATTATATGCCTTCTGTGCGTAAATGAGTGCGGAACCATAGCGTTTTTGATAAGCATATATATTTGACATTTCTTCATAACAGCTTGCAGAAAGTTCTAAATCTTTTATTTCATTTGTAATATCTTTATATAGTTCTAAAGCCCCTTGTAAGTCTCCTGTCTGAGTCAAACTT
Organism: uncultured Vampirovibrio sp.; assembly: GCA_964643455.1. Taxonomy (GTDB): domain Bacteria; phylum Cyanobacteriota; class Vampirovibrionia; order Gastranaerophilales; family Gastranaerophilaceae; genus CAG-196. The sequence goes on from CAZXQM010000027.1 coordinate 18,395, forward strand.
CTGGCTTTTGCGATTTTCTCCTCTGGTGTTGCAGAGGTTTTGTTTTTAACATCTTCAGTAGCATTCTCGCTTGAATCTACAATCGTTTCTTCCAGAATTTCGCTATCGTCAATGAGTGTTAAACTTTCTTCAGGATTCGGCTGCTTTTCCGTAATAGGTTGAACTGTAATTGGTGGTTCATCAAGTTCAATTTCTGTTTGTTGCGCTTCTTCCTGTTGTTCTATATTTTTATTTTCTTGAGCTCTTTGTGACCTTTGTTCTTCATCAACCGGAATATTTTTATTAATTTTTTGGTTCTGTGGTATAACGTTAGCTCTTGCATTTTGTGCGGCAATCATTTCATTGAATCTTGTGTTATCTACAGTGGCAGTATCACTCTTATCTGGCAAATAATCAAAAGCCTTACTTATAATTATACAAAACATTAAACATATAAAAAGTAATATTAACATTGTTCTTTTTGAAGCAAAGTCAAAATCGTTATTCATTTTTTCACACTCCTATTTTTATTTTATTTAATTCTACACCAAAAGCAAACATTGCAAAATCATATTTTACAGGATCATTCGGACAAAATTTTTTTAGGTTTTTCGTAAGTTCCAAAACAGCTTTAAAATCATTACTTTTACGATTCAATAATCCCATTAACCTTGATATTCTTGCAACATGCACATCAAGAGGTATCAGCAAATCTTTAGGTTGCATAAATTTCCAAACACCTAAATCTACATCTGAAGCACGCACCATCCATCTTAAATACATGTTCATACGTTTCATAGCTCCGCCGTTCATAGGGTTCGGTATCATATGATAAAACCCTTGTCCTGCGCTGTCAGGGACATTAGAGTAAAAATAATTAACAACAGTCTGCAAAAAGTTTTCTGACTTAAATCCGAATTCAAATAGTTCTTCCAAGCCTTTTGACTCTTTATAAAGTTTATTCAATATTTTAAAAATCGGAATAATATCGTTATCTTTTGAAAATCTGTATTCGACACCTTTAAGGTTTGTAAAATCTCCGTTTTTAATATAATTCACAATATCATTATCAGTCCGCTCAAAAATGTCGTCAAGTTTTTTGATAAACATTTTGCGGTTTCCATACGCAAAAAGTGATGCTATAAAACCGTAAAGTTCCATTTCTTCCTTAGTCTTACCACGGTGAGGAAAAAGTACCGGATCATCTTTTATAAAATTCCTGGTTTCATATTTAGCTGCTAATTTGTCAAGTTCTTGTTTTGTAATCATCTCAATTGCTTAAAGAATTCTTTTAATATTTTACCACACTTTTCTTCTTCAATGCCTCCGTAAATTTTTAGAGGTAATTTTTTAGGATTAATTTTGGTTGGCAGGCACTGCGGATTTGAAATAAAAATGCCATAATCTGGGTTGTATGCTCCGAAATACAGAGTTTTTATTCCGGACATAAGAATTGCCCAACTGCACATCGGACATGGTTCCAGTGTCACATACATCTCACAATTGTTAAGTCTTGATGTTCCGAGCACTTGCTGCGCTTCTTTTATTGCAAGAATTTCTGCATGAGCTGTAACATCATTGTTTTCTTCACGTCTGTTATGTGCTGTGGCAATAATCTTTCCATCTTTTTTGATAACACATCCAATAGGAACGTCAACAGTACACTTTAAAGCTTCTTCTATTGCATTTTGCATTCTGCTTTGCCCCCAAAACCTTTAGATATTTACACCTGAATAGTTTTTGTGTTCATACAATA
>CAZXQM010000028.1:0-20107 GCA_964643455.1 uncultured Vampirovibrio sp.
TTTAAATTTTTCTATAAATCCGTCTTTACTCAATACTTTTAAAAAATCATAGCCTAATGCTGTTAAACGAATATAACAGCCACCGTAACTAGGGCATGGACTTAGATTATGCTCTACACCTAATTTATTGTCGGTTAATTCTTCTATTACGCCCTTGTCTTTTAAAATCAATAAATGACCGTAAAATAAATTCTTATAATCATTAATATCAATTTCTATATACGGTGATTTTGATGTTTCTATAACTTCGGAAGTGTGAATATAATAACTTGGTTTTTCTATCATTACATTTAGAATACGCTTTATTAATCCATAATCAAGTTGCATTATATCTCTCCGTTGCGAATATCCAACGCAATTAAAGTTATTTGACTTCTGTCCGTTTCGCCATTTTCAAGAATATCTATCATTTTTTGTTTTTGCTCTGGCGTTTTTAAATCTTGAATATTGCCATAAATGAAGTGTTCATCATCCCAAACAGCTTTTAATAACTGAAATAATTTTTCATCTAATTCTGTTTTTACAAATTTCTCTTTATTCAATATCATCTTTGGCAATTATCCTGTATTCGTTAAATCCTTTGTTTTCAATAATATATCTATGGTTGCCGATATAGCGTCTTAATATTTTTTCTTTCCTTTGTTCTTTCGTTAGATTGGTATTTAATTCGTGCATAACCCTTGCATATTCATCTTTTGGAAGTTCAACAGTTTTATGCTTACTACTGTCTATTTTATCACTTCTTTTAGATTTCTCAACCTTACCGGAACCGCCTTTGCCAAATTGTCCGTTTTCTTTACGCGGGTGCTTGCTTTCTTCCCATTCATCAGTATTAAAAGGGCTTTGCCCGTTTGGACTACCTCCCATCAAATCCCCAAACGGATCATTCTCAACAGGCTCTCCTTCCATTTCTTCTGACAACGTGTTATAACCGGAGTTCTCATCCTCACGCAATACGTCTCTTATTTCTTCCGGTGATACAACACCGGCATTGATATAATTCATATCAGTTCGAGAGTTTAGCTCTCTGATTTCTGCACGTTCTTTTTCTGTCGGAGTATCGATTTCGCCGTATACGCATTTAAGATCTACATCTATATCAAACTCTGATTTTGCAAGCAGCTTGTAATGCAAATCCAGAATTGGCAAACAATCCTCATTCTGGATAGATTGCAATAATGCCTTGTAATTCGCCTGCTCAATACTGCCTGATGACTGCCAGCCTTTTGGTGACGTCTCAAGAAGTTTTACAGCCTGTATCCCTGATATCGCTGCGCATATTTGGTATTGCAGCATTACAACGGAATCAAAATCCGTAAGCGCTGTATCAAGCTGCCCTATCTTCTGGTCTTTTTTTATTGCAAGAAAACCAAAGTTGTTACGCAGCCAGGATATTAGCGTAAGCTCTTTTTGCATCTTATCTTGGTTTAGAAGATAAGCGTTTGTATTACACTCAATATAATTAAGACGTTTGGACATCGCAAGCATAGGTGCTTCGTTGCCTGTCTTTTGCGCTGCATATACCGCCTCGTATAAAAGCTGCGGCATATTTTTTTGTTAGTTTTTTAAGATAATTCACTTGGATTAAATAGTATACTCAACTTGATTTGCGCTTTAAACTAAAGCAATAAAAATTGCAAGATTTAAAATAAATCTCCTAATTAAAATCTTCATACATCAATATGACCGTTTTTGTCGCACTGGCAATTTATTATGATAATGTAAGAGACGCCAAGGAAGCTATAATATGAACAAAATAAAATTACAAATTAAAGACGAAGAACACGAACCTAAACTATTCACTACTCTTATGATAGATTTTACAAAGACGGAACTTATGTACCTGCAATACGCACAGTTGCTTTAACCTATTATGCTCAAAAAGAATTGTACACTTTTATTCTGCACAAATACATTTTATAAGATAAATCTCATATAAAAAGATGAATAAAGTTGTTTTAACAAATATGCGTTTTAATTTGTTAACCGTAGCAGAAACTACCAGATTTTATAACTTATTTGAAAAAGTTCTGATAGTATATAAAAGAAGATGTCCGGCAGGATTCTACCGGACAGAACTTCACGAAACTTTCTTATTATAGTAACGTTTCGAAAGTATTTATTGTATGTTAACATTATAAAATAATATGTTTATATGTCAATAAAGGAGTTTAGAATGGTTAAAGTATTAGGTTTAGATATCGGTATTGCATCTATTGGACATTCAATTGTAGAATTTGATGAGGAGACTTTTTCCGGGAAATTTTTAGATTTAGGTGTAAGAATTTTTACTGCTGCTGAGCAGCCTAAAACCGGGGCATCTCTTGCGCTGCCAAGAAGAGAGGCAAGGAGTGCAAGAAGACGTCTGGCAAGACGTTCTAGTCGTCTATATAATATTAGAAAATTTTTGCTTGAAAATAATTTTATAACACAAGCAGAAATAGAAAATGTTTATTATTTAAATGAACCAGATATTTGGGATTTAAGAAAAGAGGCTTTGGATAGAAAATTGACTAATAAAGAACTTTATAGAATTCTTATCCATATAGCAAAACGCCGTGGGTTTAAATCAATACGGAAATCAGAAGAGGCAAAAACGGAAGGAGATTTATTAAAATCTATCAAAAAGATTACTGACGATTTTGAAACAGGAAAATATAGAACTGTAGGCGAAATGTTTGCACTTAATTATACAAATGGTGAACCAAAAAGGAACAAAGCAGGAAATTATAATAAGTCTATTTCAAGAGATTTATTAAGACAAGAAATAGAAACTATCTTTAAAATACAACGCGAATTCGGATCCAGTATTGCAACAGAAGATATTGAAGATGGCTATAAAGCTATTGCATTTTATCAACGCCCATTAAAAACTATCGAAATAAAGGCTGCTTGTACATTTGAACCAAATGAAAAACGAGCGCCTAAATGTGCTTATACTTCAGAAATTTTTGCAGCTCTTAATAAGTTGGTAAATTTACGCTTGATAAATGAATTAGGAGATACCAGATTTTTAGCTGCTGTAGAAATAGAAGATGCAATAACTCTGACTCATAAGCTTGCAAAAGTCACATATAAACAATTAAGAAAAGAGCTTTGCATAGATAATGATATCAGATTCTTAAATCTCAATTATGGCAAAACAGATTCAAAAGGGGAAATTGTTGATGTTGAAAATACAACATTTATAGAACTTAAAAATTATCATGCTATACGAAAAGCAATTGAAGGAAATCCAAAGTTAGGAAAAGCTTATTTTGAAATGATTAAAGAAGATGAAGGCTTCTTTAATACTATCGCCCTCATATTAACCTGTGAAAAAACAGATGAAAGTATTGAGAAAAAGCTCAAAGAATATGGGTATGAAAACGAAGTAATTGATAGTGTCAAGCCTCTTTCGATGAGCAAAACATCTCATCTTTCAATTAAAGCTATGAAAAAACTTATTCCATTTATGATGCAGGGAATGAAGTACAGTGAAGCCTGTGAAAAAGCTGGATATAAGACAGAAAAGAATAAAGAGCAAAAATTTGACTTACTTCCGGTCTTAAGCCAAGAAGAACTTACTACAAATCCTGTTGTCAACAGAGCCGTATCTCAGACGAGAAAAGTTGTCAATTCTCTCATCAAGAAATACGGTGCTTTCGATGCGATAATAATTGAAATGGCGCGTGATTTATCTAAATCTGTAACCGAACGACGTGAAATAAAAAAAGCACAGGATGAGTTTCAAAATGAAAAAGAAAGAGCAAGACAAAGATGCCTTGAACATGGTCTTAATCCGGACAATCCGAGAAGCAACCTTTTAAAATTTCGTCTTTGGGAAGAGCAGGGTGGGTTCTGTGTTTATTCCGGCAAATACATTGAACCTAAAAGACTTACAGAATCTGACTATGTTGACATAGATCATATTATTCCATATTCAAGAAGTTTTGATGATAGCCTGAATAACAAGGTGCTTTGCCTAACAGATGAAAACAGGCAAAAAGGAAATAAAATTCCTTATGAATATATAGGAGAAGATAAATGGTATGAATTTGTTCAACGTGTTAAGTCTTATCATTTAAAACAACCGAAGATTAATCGTTTAACAAAGAAAAAATATGAGCAGGAAGGTTTTAAATCACGAAATTTAAACGATACAAGATATATTGCAAAATTTGTAAAAGATTATATAAAAGAAAATCTTGATTTTGGAAATAATTTAAAAGTTGAAACAAGAAATGGTTCATTAACAGCCTATTTACGTACACAATGGGGTCTTGTTAAAAACAGAGATAAAAGTGACAGACATCATGCTCTTGATGCCGCAGTTATTGCTTGTTCAACACAGGGGATGGTTCAATTTTTATCAACCATTTCTGCAAAGCTTGAAAATTACGACTACACAAAAGATAAAAAACCTCGTTTTAAAAAACCATGGGAAACATTTTCTGAAGATTTAGAACAACTTCTGAAACAAGTTTTTGTATCAAGGGCAGTTAGAAAATCTGTAAAAGGACAATTACACGACGAAACAATAAGAAGTGCTAAACATTTAAACGAAGGCTTTACAACCGTAAGAAAACCTCTTTCGGAAATAAACCTAAATACATTAGAGCAAATGTTTGATAAAGAAAGAAATTATAAAATCTATAATCTTTTAAAAGAAAGATTAGAAGAGTATAATAATGACCCTAAAAAAGCTTTTGCAGAACCAGTTTATATGCCATTATCAGATGAAAAAAGAGCTCAAGGAATACTTCCACATGAGATAAAAACAATAAAAATAAAAGATTCCAGTACATCCGGCATTTTAGTAAGAGGAGGATTCGCAAAAAATACATCTATGCCAAGATTGGATGTCTTTACCAAAAAGAATAAAAAAGGTAAGAATGAGTTCTTTTTAGTACCTATTTACGTTTCAGATTTCGGCAAAGAATTGCCTAATAGAGCTATAACAAGCAAGAAAGATTGTTGGTTGGAGCTTACTGATGAATACGAGTTTATATTTAGTCTATTTCCGGACACCCTCATTGCAATAAATCCAACCGGAAAACCTGAAGATGAATTTTTAGGATATTACAAAGGTTGTGATATAGATAGCGGCAGAATTGTTGTTGATGCTCCAGATAGAATCCAAAAGGGGGTTCGTTTTTCAACTAAAACTGCTGCTTACATAAAGAAATATCAAGTCGGCATACTTGGCGATTACTATGAAGTTAAGAAGGAAAAACGATTACCAATAAACTTGAAAAGAAAGGAAAAACATGGGATATAAAACTCTTTTGTTTAGTCATCCTTGCAAACTTCGTGTAAAAAACTTTCAACTTGTATACTCATCACAAGATAGCGAGGACGATTTAAAAATTCCGCTTGAAGATATTTCTACAATCATACTTGAAAATATGCAGATAGAAGTCACAAACTATCTTCTAGCTGCATGTGGAGAATATAATATTACACTATTTTCCTGTGATAAAAAACATCAACCCAATGTTGTATTAATACCTTTTTACCAACATTGCAGAAATACAAAAATTGCCTTTAATCAAATAAATACATCTGAACCATTAAAAAAGAGATTATGGCAAAAAATTATAAAACAAAAAATAAAAAACCAGTCTAATGTTTTAAAAATACTTTTTGAAAATGACATTCTGGATTCCTATTGTGAGAAGGTAAAATCAGGAGATACGACTAATATAGAAGCATATGTTTCCAAGCTGTATTGGAGTTTACTGTTTGAAAATTTCAGACGACACGCTGACACTAAACACAATGCTGCTCTGGATTACGGCTATGCAATAGTAAGAGGTACACTGGCAAAATACACATCATCATGCGGACTTATTCCCTGTTTCGGAGTCCATCATTGTAATGAACTTAATTCATTTAATTTGGTTGAAGATTTTATTGAACCATTTAGACCTTTTGTTGATATACTTGTCTCAAATATGCAGACACTCAGCGAACCTGAACTATTAAAACAAGATAAAGCATATCTTTTAAATATTTTAAACATGCAATGCCAGTATAAAGGTGAACAAATTACTATTCAAAATGCTTGTGAAAGGGTCTGTCAAACTTTTGCAAAAAGTCTTGAACAAAATGACAGTAATATATTGGAACTACCACAATTTATTGAGGCAAAATGAGCGTAAAAGGTGATGATATTTTTATGAGATTATTTGTATTCTTTGATTTACCGGTAACAAAAAAGAAACAGAGAAGAATAGCAACTCGGTTTAGAAAAGAACTTTTGAATGAAGGTTTTGTAATGCTTCAGTTTTCCGTTTATTGCAGGACATGCCGCGGGCAGGATATTGTAGATAGGGAAATCCGCCGTATTAAACGAATTATACCGCCGGAAGGTAACGTGCGTATTCTTCAGGTAACAGATAAACAATATGGAGGCATGCTTTTTCTTGTTGGAAAGCCCCAAAAAGAAGAAAGTTTAGGCTGCAAACAACTACTTCTGTTTTAAAAATTTTCACAATAAAAACACCAAACCCCTTGCTAACAGTGCATTTTGGAGTTTGGTATTATACAATAAATACTTTCGAAAGGAAACTATAACCAGGTAGATACGTGGGAAAACCACAAGGGAATTATACAATAAATACTTTCGAAAGGAAACTATAACTTGCGCTCTGGCGTCGATTACAGCCTAGAATTATACAATAAATACTTTCGAAAGGAAACTATAACTAAACGGTGTCAGAGTCCCTCAATATTTAGATTATACAATAAATACTTTCGAAAGGAAACTATAACATTGGCTTCACGCAAGGCTTTGTAAATGAATTATACAATAAATACTTTCGAAAGGAAACTATAACCACTTGCGAAAGAAGGTTAGCCTAATATTATTATACAATAAATACTTTCGAAAGGAAACTATAACCTCCGCTCAGGAGTTGATTATAGCCTTGACATTATACAATAAATACTTTCGAAAGGAAACTATAACTTAGCTAGCAGTGTCTTATTTACTGTTTCAATTATACAATAAATACTTTCGAAAGGAAAAATAACTTAAAAGAGTGTGGATTCATAGCTCCAATATTTCACTTCTAGTAATTATCCAAATTTTCTTTTAAATACTTTCTATACGCATTTTGCAGGGATTCTGGTGCAATAATTTTACAACCCGCTCCCCAACGAAATACATGCCAGATAATTTCCTTGCTGCCGCTCGCTTTAAAATTTACTGTGTAAGTCCCATCATCATTCCATTTGCCAGATTGTGTCGGATGAAAATTGAAGTGGCTTGCTTCGTATGCCAATTCTTGAGAGAATAAAAGCTCTACTTCCAAAATTTCACCATGATACACCCCAAAAGACAAATTTGTATATTCCTGCAAATTAAAATCTCCTTTGTCAAAGGTTTTATCTGTGAGCTTAAGATTTTCAAACTTATGTAAAAGATAGTTGTAAATTCCCTCACCTTTAGCTTGTTCTCTTGCAACAAGATAAATTTTCTCACCATAAATCATCCCCAAAGGCTCTATTAAGCGCTCTTTTGCGTGATAAATTCCAGTCACCATTTTGGAATACTGAACAGCTTCACGAATAACCTCTAGGGTTTCAAGGCTTATTTTATACTGAGGCATCTGACGCACCGCATAACCTTCCGTCTGCATATAAAGTTCAATATTATTTTCTAATGTCAGCGAGTGTTTTTTATTAAGGGATTTGAGTTTTTCGACGGTTTTACCTAATTCTTCTTTCATTTCTTTGTTAGTTGTTCTCCGTGCACATTGTTCAATATTGGCAATTTCTTTCGGAGTAAATGAAATCAGGTTTGAAATAGAATAGTTTACAAATCCCCAGTGCTTTTGGGTATCATCTGTTTCAATTTCGTCAATCGACGGGAAAATACAGGTCAGACTATCGCGCATTCGCTCTGCAGTTCTGCGTGAAACGTTGTACCTTTCAGCTATTTCGGAAACGGTTACCCCCTGAATTTTTGACGACATAAAAATCGCAAGATCTAAAATATCTGAAATTCTTGAGTATCTTGGTTTATACGACATAATCGCCTCCTAATTAAATATTATAAATAAACATGACCATTTTTGTCGCAATGTAAAAATTAAAATTAAAAAAAACAATTCTAATTCGCAGAAAAATGCAAGTATTTTTTCAAATATTTACCCGTTATGCTTTGTTGACAGTTCATAATTTCCTCTGGAGATCCGGCAGCAACAATTTGTCCTCCGTCATTTCCTCCTCCGGGTCCCATATCAATAATATAATCAGCATTTGCAATAACATCCAAATCATGTTCAATAACAACAACCGTAGCTCCGTTTTCAATAAGTTTCTGAAACACTCCCAAAAGCGAGCGCACATCGAGCGGATGAAGCCCGATAGTCGGTTCATCAAAAACAAACACCGAATCTTCCTGCCGGCGCCCCATTTCAGATGCAAGTTTTAATCTTTGCGCTTCCCCGCCGGAAAGCCCGGGGGTTGCTTCCCCGAGAGTTAAATACCCCAAGCCCAGATCCTTGAGTGTTTGCAGCCGCTGTCTTACAATATTTAAGTCTTTACACGCATCCAGTGCATGATTTACATCCATTGCCATAATTTCAGGCAGGGAATATTCCTTACCAGATTTTGAAGTATATTTTATGCTCCCTGCATTTTTGGAATATCTTGTCCCCCTGCAATCAGGACAGGTTATCTCTACATCTGGCAAGAACTGAACATCAAGACTTATACTTCCTGTACCGTCGCAGGTTGAGCAACGAAGAGAGCCTGTATTATACGAAAAATCACCCGACTTATACCCTTTCTCTCTTGCTTCCTGAGTTCTTGCAAAAATTTTTCTGAGTTCATCATGAACATTGGCATAAGTCGCAACCGTTGATCGAATATTTATTCCAATTGGAGTCGCATCTATAAGTTTAACTTGTTTTATGCCGTCAGCTTCAATCTTTTTAACATGTTCAGGCAAATCTTTTCTGGCAATTTTATTCTGCAAAGCCGGAATTAAACTTTCAAGTATCAAAGTTGTTTTTCCTGAACCTGAAACTCCGGTAACCACCGTTAAACGACCCTTTGGCAAATGTACTTCAAGAGGTTTTACAGTATGAATACAAGAAGTCGACAGAACAATCTCCCCGCTCTCAAATATCAGCTCTGAACTCACTTCAGGGCGAATTCTTATGCCTGCTTTTCCGGATAAAAACTGTCCTATCTTTGAGGTTTTACTTCTTGCAATATCAGAAATAATTCCCTCATTTATGACCTCACCTCCGTCAGTACCGGAATCAGGTCCCATTTCTATAATCCAGTCTGATTCGGATAAAATTTGTATATCATGATCCACAAGAATAACAGAATTCCCATCGGATACAAGATCATGCATAACATCATTTAAGCCTTTAATATTAGCAGGATGCAAACCTATTGACGGTTCATCCAGAACATAAAGTACTCCTGTCGTACGATTCCTGACCGAGCGTGCAAGCTGCATTCGCTGCCTTTCACCCGTAGAAAGAGTAGATGACGCACGGTCAAGAGACAAATATCCGAGTCCTAAATCCATCAGTCTGTTCGCCCCTGAATAAAAAGATTCACAAATAGATTCTGCCATCTGACGCATTTCCTTCGGCAACGAATCCGGAACAGCCTTTACCCATTCAATAAGTTCAACTAACGTTATCTTGCAAACTTCATCAAGAGATACTCCGCAAAGTTTCGGCGCTCTTGCAGCTTCCGACAATCGTGTACCGTGACAAGACGGACAAATTTCCTCTTTCAAAAACTTTTCAACACGCTTCATACCGGATTCGTCTTTTACTTTCTTAAGAGCATTCTCTACCGTATAAACAGCATTATAATAAGTAAAATCAATTTCTCCCGCCTGATTAGAATTCTTTGCTTTATAAAAAATATGCTTCTTCTCCGCCGGACCATGATATACAATTTCTCTTTCTTCCGGAGTAAGTTCTTTGAAAGGAATGTTGGTGCGAACCCCCATTGCACGACACACATCTGTCATAAGAGACCACATAAGTGAGTTCCAAGGTGCAACAGCTCCTTCGTCAATCGTAAGAGAATCATCTGGAACGAGGGTTGATTCATCAACAGTTCTAACCGTACCGACACCGCCGCAGTGTTCGCAGGCACCCTGAGAATTAAACGCCAATTCTTCCGCTCCCGGTGCATAAAAATGAACTCCGCATTCCGGACACACAAGCTCTTTTTCTGCAGCAACCGCAAGAGTTGGTTCAAGATAATGCCCGTTTGGACAACGATGATTTGCTAGTCTGGAAAACATTAATCTCAAGCTGTTTAATAACTCTGTTCCCGTACCGAATGTGCTTCTTATCCCCGGAACAGACGGCCGCTGATGCAATGCAAGTGCTGCAGGAACGTATAAAACTTCATCAACCCTCGCTCTTGCAGCCTGAGTCATTCTTCTTCTGGTATAGGTAGAAAGTGCTTCCAAATATCTTCTTGAGCCTTCAGCATACAACACCCCGAGAGCAAGAGATGATTTACCCGAGCCGGATACACCTGCAATCCCGACAATTTTATTGAGTGGTATATCTACATTTACATTTTTTAAGTTATGTACCCTTGCACCTCTGATAATAATTTTATCCGGTTGTGTATTTTTACAGTTTTTCATACAAATTTATCCCCCCAAATTATACCATAATTTTTTGTATGGTATAATTAACCTATGAAATATCCAAACTTGGAAAAACTGGTTGATATAATTGCGGTTTTGAGGAGCGAAAACGGCTGTAAATGGGACAGAGAACAAACGCACAAATCTTTGCGTCCTAATATGCTTGAAGAAGCTTATGAAGCAGTAGATGCAATCGATGATGGCGATATTAACAACCTGCGTGAAGAATTAGGGGATGTTCTTTTACAGGTTATTCTACACTCACAAATTGCGAAAGACAATGGAGAATTTGATATAGAAGATGTTGCAAAAGAATTGAGTGAAAAACTTATTCACAGACATCCGCACGTTTTCGGCAATCAAAAAGTATCCTCAACACAGGAAATTTTAGATAATTGGGATAAATTAAAAAAGGAAGAAAAAACGTACAGAAAATCTGTTCTGGACGGCATATCCAAATCTCAATCCGCCCTGATGGCAGCACAAAAAATCAGCAAGAAGGTTGTAAAAGTCGGATTTGAATGGGATTCAATAGAAAGTTTGAAAGAATGTATAAAATCCGAATACAAAGAGTTCGACGAAGCCGTCAAATCCGGTGACAGAGAAAAAATGGAAGATGAGATGGGGGATATTTTCTTTGCAACGGTCAACCTTGCAAGATGGTACAAAATTGATGCAGAACAATCTCTTTTAAGAGCAAATAAAAAATTCTCAAAACGGTTTAGAAAAATGGAAGAAATCAAAGAAAAACCGTTTGAAGATTATACTTATGATGAATTTAATGATTTATGGAAAAAGGCTAAAATTTTAGTCAAAGAAAAAGTTGCCACTGAGCAATAGGAAGATAAGGAGTTTTATTTATGAAAAAATTATCCGCAATTATAGTTTTAATCACAGCATTTTTAGTTCCAGTATTTGCAGCTGAAGAAGAGATTACAACAGTATGTGCAAGTCATATTCTTGTACCGACCGAACTGGAAGCAATAAAATTAAAAAATGATATTAAAACCTATGAAGATTTCCAAACCTTTGCCAGACAATATTCCAAATGCCCGTCAGGACAAAATGGCGGAAAGCTTGGCTGCTTTGGCAGAGGTCAAATGGTTAAGCCGTTCGAAGATGCTGCTTTTGGCGGTAACGTAGGAGAAGTTTCAAATCCGGTACAAACTGATTTTGGATATCATCTCATCTGGGTAACAGAAAAATACTAATATTATGAAAAACAAACTCCTTGCAAATCTAGCGTTATTTCTCACTGCGTTCATTTGGGGCGTTTCTTTTGTTGCTCAAAGAGAAGGTATGGAATATATAGGTCCATTTACTTTTAACATGGTAAGGAGTTTTCTCGGAACATTAAGTCTGCTTCCAATAATTTTCTGGGTAAAAATAGCTACACCGGATAAACGCACCAGACAAATGAAACATTATCAGCACATGAATCTTGCAAGAGCAGGAATAGGGTGTGGTCTTGCCCTTTTTACGGCAATGAGTATTCAACAATATTGTATGCAATATGTAACAGCAGGAAAAGCCGGATTTATATCAGCTCTTTACATAATTTTTGTCCCGATTATTTCAGTTCTACAAGGACAAAAACTGGAAAAAAATGTCATCCTGAGTATAATTCTGGCAACAATAGGACTGTACCTCCTGTGTTACAAATCCGGAGGCGGGTTTAATGTATATGATTTGGTACTGCTTGTTGCAGCGTTTTTCTACGGAGTACATATACTTGTTGTAAATTATTACTCAGATAAAGTTCATCCGGTAAAAGCTTCGTGTGTACAATTTTTTGTAGTTGGAGTTCTTTCCGCCTTTTTAACTTTTTCATTTGAAACTCCTGCAATTTCAACAATATATGAGTGTCGTGTTCCGCTTTTATATGCAGGTATTTTAACCTGCGGTGTTGCATACACTCTGCAGATATACGGACAAAAAAATACTCTTCCGATTATAGCATCGATTATATTTAGCCTTGAATCTGTTTTTGCAGTTTTAGGCGGAGCTGTCCTCTTAAACGAAACAATGGCTCCGAGAGAAACTATCGGATGTATATTTATGATAATTGCAGTAATCTTATCAAATTTTAAACTTGAAAAGCGATTTTAATAACTCTAATTAAATTATTTTAAAGAACTTAAATATCTGCAAACAGCATCCGGCACAAAACCTGAAATATCCCCTTTGTTTACAAGTATTTCTCTTACACAGGAAGATGAGATAAAGTTATATTCAGGCTTTGTAATTAAAAAAACAGTTTTTATGTCGTTATACAATACATGGTTTGTCTGCGATAACTGTAATTCGTATTCGAAATCAAAAGAAGTTCTGAGTCCTCTTAACAAAATCTTAGCTCCTCTTTTTTTGGCATACTCTACAGTTAACCCTTCAAAAGAATCTACCTCAATGTTAGGAATATCTTTTGTACATTCCTTTATTAACTCTTTTCTTACATCCACCGGCAAAAATCCTTGTTTATTTACATTGTAAGAAACCGCAATAATAACTTTATCAAAGATTTCTGCTCCACTTTTTAAAATATCTAAATGTCCGTTTGTAATCGGGTCAAAACTTCCCGGATATATTGCGATAGTCATTTTTTCTCCTGTTTTCTGCTCAATAATTATACCATGAGCAATTTGTTTATGCTATTATAAAAACTAAAAACGGGAGAGAAACAATGTCAATTATTATAATGATTTTACTTTTGAGTTTGTTAATTCTTGTACACGAAGCCGGTCATTTTCTTGCTGCAAGACTATTTGGTATAAAAGTTGACAAATTTGGATTCGGGCTGCCTATAGGTCCTACATTATATAAAACAAAAATCGGTGATGTAGAAGTTCTTATTCATGCATTTTTGCTTGGCGGTTACGTATCTTTTCCCGATGATGAAAAAGACTGCGATTTGCCAAAAGATTCTCCGGAAAGATTTACCAATAAACCTGTATGGCAAAGAGCTGTTGTTGTTACGGCAGGTGTTATTGCAAATGTTATTTGTGCTTTAGCACTCGTGATGCTTGTAGCAACTATATCTCACAAACTTCCGTCCGGAAATTACGAGATTTATGCAACACAAATCGATGCCCCCAAAACAGCAAGCATCTGGCAATCAGGTTTACAAGAAGGAGATAGAATCTTAAAAGCAAACGGCTGTGATATCAATAATGTTTATTCTCTTATTACTATTGTGAAAAACAGTGCAAAAAGTAACGGCATCGTATCCGAAAAGATTGTAGACGAAAATTTTGAAAAACTAAAAGACCTCAATCCAGGATTATCAAAAGACGAAATTATTCCGGAAGGTATTGCAATAAGACTTCCGGAAGAGACTTCAAAAGATGTTATCACAATGGATAAATACGCACTCAAAGGTGCAAAATACTTCAAAAAGGAAGGAATTACGGTTGATTCGAATCTTGATGATTTAAGAAAAAGTATTGAAGACAAAACTGTTTACACCTCTGACGGAAAATACACAATGTATGATGTCGCAAAGGTTTTGTCCGATGACGTTCACCCTATCAATTTAACAGTGCTCAGAGACGGCAAAACAATTGAACTTAAACCTATTTATCCTGACAAAGACGGAGTTATGGGGGTTATTTTAGGTTCTCAACAGACAATGATTGAAACAAAAACGCCTAAAGCGATTGTAAAAGAAAGTTGTATTTACCTGTGGGATAATACATATATGATGATGTACTCTCTCGGGCAGTTATTTACCGGAAATATTCCGCTAAAAGATATGCACGGAGTTGTCGCTATCACCAAAATAGGTGGTGATATGATTGAAAAAAGCGGGAAATCATCAGGTATACTGCTTGCTGCATTAATTTCTATGAACCTTGCAATCTTAAATATCCTTCCGATTCCGGCACTTGATGGCGGACATTTAATGTTTTTGATTATAGAAA
Organism: uncultured Vampirovibrio sp.; assembly: GCA_964643455.1. Taxonomy (GTDB): domain Bacteria; phylum Cyanobacteriota; class Vampirovibrionia; order Gastranaerophilales; family Gastranaerophilaceae; genus CAG-196. The sequence goes on from CAZXQM010000028.1 coordinate 14,545, forward strand.
AAATTATGGGACGTCCTTTGGATGAAAAGATAATTGAAATTATCTCTTCTGTATTTTTCTCATTACTCATAATTTTAATGATATTGGTTGTATTTAATGACATTACCTTGCTTATTAGGAAATAATCAGAATTGTTCCCCCGACAATTCTTATCCTACATTCCAATTGATAAAAATCTAACACTCTATCATAATCCGGTTATGAGAATAATTATTATAGGCGGAGTTGCAGCCGGAGCAAAAGCTGCTGCCAAATCAAAACGAGAACTTCCTGATGCTGACGTCAGAATTTATACACAGGACACACATGTTTCGTATTCATCCTGCGGACTTCCATACTACATTGCAGGCGATTTTGAAGACTGGCATAAGTTGATTGTAAGAACTGCAGAAGAGTTTGAAAAAAGCGGGATAAATATTTTTACGGAGCATAAAGTAACAAAAATCCTGCCTGCTGATAAAAAAATTCTGGTAAAAGATTTGCATCTCGGAACATGTGAATTTGTTGAATACGACAAACTAATCATTGCAACAGGTTCTATTCCTATTATTCCTGAAATTAAAAACCGAAATTTAAATAATGTTTTTACATTAAGAACTCTGGAAAACGGAATTAATATCAGGACTGCCATGCAAAATGCACAAAACATTACCCTCATAGGCGGCGGTTACATAAGTGTTGAACTCATAGAAGCTTTTGTCAAAAACAAGAAAAACATCACACTTGTAGAAAAAGCTCCTTTCATAATGTCAGTACTTGATGAAGAAATATCATCGCTTGTTCAGAGTTTTATCTTAGAAAATTCTGAAGGGCTTGTTAAGATTATAAATGAAGATGTTATTAGTGAATTTATCGGTGAAAAACAGGGAGAATTCGAAAAAATAAAAGGTGTTTTAACCGCAAAAGGTTCTGGATTTGAGACTGATATGGTTGTAATCGCTGCCGGCGTTTCTCCTGTTGTAGATATTGCAAAAGAAGCCGGCATTGAACTCGGAATAACAGGAGCAATAAAAGTAAACAGCAGAATGCAGACAAATATTCCGAATATTTACGCTTGCGGAGATTGCGCAGAAAAAATTAATATGATTTCACATACTCCGGTCTGGGTACCTCTGGGGTCAACTGCAAATAAAGAAGGACGTGTTGCCGCAATTAATGCTTGCGGCGGTGCTGAGGACTTTGAAGGGATTCTGGGATCTGCAGTTTTAAGATATCAATCTTTAAATATTTCAATGACCGGTTTGACCGAAAAAATGGCACAAAAACTCGGCTTTGATACAGTTTCAGTTGTTATTACCAAACGGGATAAAGCCGGCTATATGCCGGAAGTTCAGAATGTAACGCTCAAAATTGTCGCCGACAGACGCTCGCATAAAGTTCTTGGTGCACAAGCAATAGGATGCGGAGATGCGGATAAAAGAGTTAACACAATATCAGCAGGACTTATAAGCGGAATGAAAGTTGAAGACCTGCTGGATGTTGATTTGACTTATGCCCCGCCGTTTTCTACAAGTATTGATATTTTGATTTCGGCAGCAAGAATTTTGAAATCAAAGTTGGGATAAAGGTTTTTATTGTCATCCCCCCGAAAGGTTTAACGCCATTGCAAGGAGAGTATCGTCTAGACTCTCCAGCAATAGTGTCCCATTGTCGGAACATAGTATAAAACACTTACCCAAACTTTTAAGTTCGCCCTAAGACTCACGAAATTCCACCCTCTCACACAAGGAGCCAGAGAAAGTACGGCAGTCATTTGCCCCTCAATAACATTAAGCTAGTAGTCTGTGCCCAACAAACCGGATATATTTACCCCTATGGACGGATTTTTTTACTGACTTCATCACATTTTTTTGCAATACTGTCATTCATAATCCCGATTTTTGAAAAGAATTTTCTGTAAGCCCAATCATCTGCATAATGCTGGCGGATCAGAACTCTTTTCGGGTCTGTCTTAGACATACTGTCTTTATCCTTAATTTTCTCCAAATCTTTTATGGAAATACCTTCGCTTACCATTTTGACATCTATTGCAGCTATTTTATCCCACATATCACCTTGAACTTTTGGACGCATTGTTGCAGCTATCTTATTAAATTCCGCAACGTGTGCTGAATCTTTTGCCGCATGTGTAGAATTGAATATATCACGATATGCTAAAGAATCAAGTCTTGATTGAACAGTGATTTCATCTTCTCCCTGAGTAATTTCTTCTAATTCCTTTTGTGTACGATTCGTTTCCAACATATATTTTTGTGCCCTGTCGTTTACAGTTTCGCAAGAAGTAAGAGACAGCATGCCGGCTGCGGCAAGAGGCATAAATGTTTTTAGCGATACTTTCATGAGATACTCCTTATATTGTAGTTAGAGTGTATCATACAAAACTTTTTTTGTACACTCTAGCGCAACATCAGTTACATAATCCATGTCAGTTTTTTCTATGATAAGAGGGGGATTAAAATAGATTACATCGCCAAGTGGACGCAAAATAACACCCTTTTCCAGAGCTTTTTTATAAATTTGATATCCTGTCCTTTTTCTATAATCCAACGGCTCTTTTGTACTCTTATCTTTCACAAGCTCTATTGCATTGATTAAACCTATAGAGCGGACTTCTCCAACGTTTTCAAGCTGGAGGAATTTTTCTCTTATTATTTTATTAAAATAAACTGCTTTTTCATTTGCTTTTTCAACAATATTTTCATCTTTTAAAATTCTTAAAACTTCAATTGCAGCAGAGCAGGCAAGCGGATTCCCTGCATAGGTATGTGAATGCATAAATGCTTTACCCTTAAGATAATCATCATAAAATGCATCATAAATTTTTTGAGTCGTAACAGCAAGCGCCATCGGCATATATCCGCCGGTCAGTCCTTTAGACAGGCACATAATATCCGGACTTACACCTGCATGATTAAACGCAAACATCTTACCTGTTCGACCATACCCCGTTGCAATTTCATCTGCAATCAGATGAACATTGTATTTATCACAAAGTTCTCTTAATTTTTTCAGATATAAAGGCGGATAGACCTTCATGCCGGCAGAGCCTTGCAGTAGCGGCTCAACAATAATTGCAGCGGTTTCATCAGCATGTTTTCTAAACGCTTCTTCAGCCTTTTCAAAGCACTCGCAATGACAGATTTCCCCCTCTTCTTGAGGAGAGGGTTTGGGTAAGGTGCTAATCATAGAGCAGTGTCCGTCACAATTTTTACCCCAAGGACACCTAAAACAATCAGGTCCTTCAATTCTTATGACATCTAAAAGCAGCGGCTTATACAATTCCGAATACAAATCCACTCCACCGACTGCTAAAGCACCTAATGTTTCTCCATGATATGCGTCAGTAAGTGCCATAAATCTTTTCTTCTGAGAATTACCGGTCTGATAATGGTACTGAAAACTCATCTTTAATGCCATTTCTATAGCGGCAGAACCGTTATCGGCAAAATTAAATTTGCATAAACCTGCCGGCACAACCTGTGCAAGTTCCTGACATAGAGTTATTGCTGGCTTGTGCGAAAAATTAGCAAAGATAACATGTTCAAGAGAATCTATTTGCTTTTTAACAGCCGCATTAATCCTCGGATTACAATGTCCCAGAAGGTTACACCACCATGAACTTATTACATCCTTGTAGCATTTCCCGTTAACATCATACAGATTAATCCCTTCACCACGCTCAATTACAATCGGAGGAAGTGTTTCATAATCTTTCATCTGAGAGCACGGATGCCATATATATTTCAAATCTTCTTTTTGCCAATCCATATTTTACTCCTTTTTAATTGATAAGGGATAATCTCATTATAAAAATAATAATTTGCAGCTTTATTCCTTGAATAAAGCTTTCAAAAGCTTTATATCTTTTTGTCCCTTTTCAACAGTCGCAACAACCTTAATACCGGTTAAATATTCAACTTGCTTTAAATTATCCTGATGCATAAAACTATCCGAATTAAAGTTATTTAAAATAATTCCCTCAATTTTTATTCCATTATTTTTCGCATATTCAACTGTTAAAAGCGTATAATTAATCGTCCCTAATCCGGCATCAGCAACAACTATAACACCTGTGTTAAATTCCTTAATCAAGTCTTTAATTAAATATTTTTCTCCGTTTGCAAGTATCAACGGACAGGTAATTCCGCCTGCACCTTCTATCAACAGATAATCATATTTTCCAGAAACCCTCTCAAAATCCTCACGTATTTTGGCAATCTTAATTTCTTCGTTTTTTCTTTGTGCAGCAAGATGAGGAGATACAGCTTCCAACCACCAATACGAAACGCATTTCTCTGCTTCTATTGGAATTCTTGCGGTATTAACAACATAATTGCAGTCACTTGAAGTTAATTTACCGTCACTTGCTTCCACACCGCTTAACACCGGTTTAAAATAACCGCAATTATATCCCTCTTCTCTCATTTTTTTTACTATTAAAGCTGAAATATAAGTTTTACCTACATCTGTTCCCGTTGCTGTTATAAAAATATTTTTTGACATATTTTTACCTATACTTTTATTAATGACTGTTTGATTAAGAATCGTAGGATAAAGAAAGCTTTATAAATTCTTTGGATTTACTCCCTTCACGTTTTAGAATACAACTTCAACAAATTAAATCAAGCAAAATAATCACTTGTATTACCTTATCGTAGAATGCTTAGTAGTAATCAGACACGTTAGACTTGTAATATGAAAAAAATTTGTTTTCTGCTAATTTTAATAATCATTCCTGTTTTTGCCTATGAGGTTTATGCCCCTGATGAGTACAGTTATAAGGAAAAGGGAGACAAGTTGCTTTTTGTTATAGATTATTCAAATAGTATGAGTGAGTATCTGGATCACAAAACTAAAGCTAATCTTGTCAAAGAAATGATGAATTATATTATTCCGCAGATTTCACCTTCTACGAAAGTAGGACTAAGAGTATACGGACATACCTGTAACCTTTTTGCATATAACGCCTGCAGAAGTTCGGAACTTGTTGTGCCGTTAGGCTTTGCAAACAGCAGTTCTATTTTATCAGAGATATCACACTTGCGCCCCAGAGGAATGACTCCTATTACATATTCATTAAAACAAGCAGTAAATAAAGATTTAAAAAATTGTAGCGGAGTTAAACACATAATTTTACTAACGGACGGCGGTGAAAATTGTGACGAAAGTCCATGTGACTATGCTATTGAACTTATAAAACAAAGAAGAGATATTAAAATAGACGTTATTGCATTCAATGTACACGAAGAAGACGATCTTGCACAACTAAAATGTACAGCAGATGTTACAGGCGGAAGATTTACAGAAGCCAACACGAAAGCTCAGCTATTTCGCTCAATGGAAAATTTTACACTCCAGCATACACAAAAAGACGTTGAAGCAACAATATATAATAGCAATTAATAAATTTATATAAATTGTCTTTCTGGTCAAAAAACAGTATGCAGTTTGGAGTTTCTACCCCTACAAATAAAATACGAATTATAATATATTTATCGATTGGGCACTTGCCCAATCGACAAAACACAATCTACAGACTGTTATTACTAAAAATTAGATATCT
>CAZXQM010000029.1:0-18927 GCA_964643455.1 uncultured Vampirovibrio sp.
CGCAAATATCATTAATAATGATATCGCAGCCCGCTTTTGCAAGCTCAATAGCACAGGCTAAACCAATACCACGTGATCCGCCTGTAATTAAAGCAATTTTTCTGTCTGTCATTAATATTTCTCCTTATTTTTAAATATTTGTCCGGCAAATTTAGCCGACTTACAATTATTCACCCTGATTTATATCTTAATTCTTTTTTTCTTCTCTTTCTGTCTTAAAACCTTCAAAAGAAATCGTGCAATATTTTGGATTGTTATTAATCTCATCTATATACTCTCGTGAAGATTGTCCTGAAATTGCATATTTTTTTGCTACATCCATAGGTACATTACAAATTATATTATAAGAAAGGCTGAGCTTCTCAAAAGAACAATAATTACCTTTTTTACCATAAATTACAAAATTAATACCATCCTCTGTTGCTAAATTTGCAGGAATACATGTTGTAAGCTTTGAATAAAATATCCTGTCAACCTCTTCAGCTGTTTTAACTTTTTCTACAAGAGGAGCTCCTTTCGAACTGATATCAATCTGGCGTTTTTCAAACTCTGCCTTTTTCATCAGAGTTTCTTTGTTCAAACGATACTCATATACTATTCTGATGATACCTACTACAACAAGTACGCTTAATAATACATATATTACTTTTCTCATGAATTACACACCTGCCATTTGTTCTTTTAGAACTGCAACTGTTGATTCAAGAGAAGCTTTATCAAAAACATTATAAACAGAAGCCTCCGGAATAATTTTCTTATTCAATCCGGCAAGGACTTTTCCTGGTCCGATTTCTATAAACGTATCAACACCCTCTGCAGACATTTTTTGAATCGTCTGCGTCCAATATACAGAAGATGAAATCTGCTTAGGCATTTTTGCCCTAAAATCTTCTGAATTTGTTGTAATCTGAGCATCAACATTTGTAATTACCGGTATTTTTGCATCACATAATTTCAAATCAGAAACAAAAGATTCAAATTCTTCTCCGGCTTTTTCCATAAACTTAGAATGAAAAGCCCCGGAAACTGCCAAAGGTACTACTCGTCTTACACCATTCGCCAACATATAATCACCAGCAGCTTTAACCGCTTCCGAATCTCCAGTAATTACAACTTGAGCTGGAGAATTGTAATTTGCAACATCAACATAACCAACTTTAGAGCCTTCTTCCAGTCCGGCTTTTAACTGTTCCTCAGAAGCATTCAAAACCGCTGCCATACTTCCGCCTTTAGTTTGCCCCATCAAATCTGCTCTTCTTTGAATTGCTTTAAGCGTTGTTTCTAAATCCATAACTCCGGCTGCATACATTGCACAATATTCACCAAGACTATGACCTGCAACAAAATCCGGAGTAATATTTAGTTCTGCTCTTAAAGCTTCAAGTGCTGCAATTGAAGTTGTTACAATAGCCGGCTGTGTATTAACGGTTAGTTTTAAATCATCTTCCGGTCCTTCAAAACAAATTGTTGAAATACTTTTGCCAAGAATTTTGTCTGCAGAATCATAAACGTTTTTAACCGCATCAGAACTCTCGCATAAATCTTTTCCCATTCCTACGGACTGAGCCCCTTGTCCCGGAAATAAAAATGCAATTTTCTTAACCATATTATACTCCTTATTAAACTTGTATTTTTGTTCTTCCGGCTCCTCTTGCGGGAAAAACACTTATTTTTTTACAAAACGTTCATTTAATTACTGTAAACTTAGAATCTTACCCGTTATTCCGCAATTCTGACTCTACCAACAAACGTCAATTTGTAGTCTTGCTTGCCATCAAATGCTATTTTCCCTCTAGCAGATACCTTCTCTGAGTCTTACAATAGCACCGCCCCAGGTCATGCCTGCACCAAATCCGCAAAGAACAGCAGTCGTACCCAGCTTAACATTTCCCTTTTCAACACTTTCAGCAATAGCAAGAGGAATTGATGCCGCAGAAGTATTGCCATAATACTTAATATTAGTAACAACCTTGTCATCAGAATATCCAAGTCTTTCTTGAACAGCTTGAATAATCCTTATATTTGCCTGATGCGGTATAAGGTAATCAATATCTTCAGTCTTCATACCGGCTTTTATAATAAGATTTTCTACATAATGAGGAAGTATCTTAGCAACAAACGCATAAACCCCCTTACCATTCATTCTTATACCTTTTGGCTTTGGCTCATACTGTTCAACAAGCGGACAATTTTTACCATCGAAAGAAAGCTCAATTAAATCAGCAATATTTCCATCAGATTTTATGTCTATTGCTATAATATCATCCATACCGTCATCAGAAGCTGTTACAACCACTGCTCCCGCCGCATCACCAAAAAGAATTGAAGTAGCCCTGTCTTCCCAGTTTACAAGACGAGAATTGTTATCCGTTGCAACAAGCAAAATAGTTTTATACATGCCGGAAGCTATGTAAGCTTTAGCAATACTTAAGGCATAAATAAATCCGGTGCAGGCTGCTGTTATATCAAACGCTGGAATTTGCGAAGAAATCCCGAGCCTTGCCTGAATATGACACGCAATTGCAGGATATAAATCCGGAGGAGCAGAAGACGCAGCTATAATAAGATCAATTTGCTCAGGATTTATTTTAGCCTTTGCCAATGCATTTTTTGCAGCCTCATAACCTAAATCCACCGCATTTTGCTCTCCTGAAACAACACGCCTTTCCTTAATTCCGGTTCTTGTATAAATCCACTCATCAGATGTATCATATAATTTTGTTAAATCGTCATTAGTTATAACCATCTCGGGAACACTATACCCGATACCGGCAATTTTTAAAGGAATTAAATTATTTCCCATTGATTAATTACTCCTCTTACCTTTTTGAAATAAAATTAAGCCCGACATAATTATGCCGGCAAAACCTTTATGAAGCGATTGATTCGGAAATCTTACTGTTTACACCTTTTTCAACCGCATCTTTTGCTACTCGTACAGCCTTTTTAATAGCATAAGCCCTGCTGCTGCCATGAGAGATTACCGTAATACCTTTGACACCAAGCAAAAGTGCACCGCCATATTCTTCATAGTTAATTTTTTCATAAATTCTTTTCATAAACGGTTTTGCCAAAAGTCCGATTATCATACCTAAAAAGTCAGACTTAAACTCACTTTTAAGCATCTTAAATAAAAGTGAAGAAGTTCCTTCTGTAACTTTCAATACAACGTTGCCGACAAAACCATCACAAACTACAACATCACAAACATTGAGGAACAACTCTCTACCCTCAACATTTCCCATAAAATTAAATCTTTCTTTTTCTTCTTCCAAAATATTATAAGTACTTTGTGCAAGCTCATTTCCTTTTCCAGCTTCTTCACCAATATTTAAAACTCCGACACGAGGGTGTTCTACACCTAAAACATTTTTGGAAAAAGTCATACCCATAATGGCAAATTGCTTAAGCATTTGCGGTGTACAGCTGCTATTAGCTCCGGCATCAATAATTACAATTGGCTTATTCATTGTAGGAAGAGTAACCGCAATAGCAGGTCTGTCAATCCCTGGAATTCTTCCTAAACCAAATAAACTTGATGCCATAGCCGCTCCGGTAGAACCCGCTGCAACAAGAGCTTCTGAGCTTCCTGTTGCAACTGAATTTACCGATAAAACAATTGATGAGTTCTTCTTTTTACGAATAGCTTGTCCGGGAGCTTCACCCATTTCAATAATTTCAGATGCATGAGTTATTTTGATATCAAGTGATTTTACATCAACTCGGATTCTTCTTTTTCTACCGGCTTTACCACAATCTGACAGGAATCCTTCTTTTTGTATCACCTCAAGACAGTGTTCTATTTTGTCCTGTTTACCAACCAACTCCAATGCTACTCCGTAATCTGCGGCTGCCCATACAGCACCTGCCACAACTTCAAACGGAGCACGATCTCCTCCCATTGCATCTATAGCTATTCTTGTCATTCTCACCCTCTATATTCTTAACTAAAAAAACAAAAACTAAGCTTCCGGTTTTTCATCAGCTTCTTCTTTTACTTCTTCCTTAACTTCTGTTTCTTCAGTCTTTTCTTCTTCTTTTTCTTCAACAACTTCTGCTTTAGATTCTTCAACCTTTACTTCTTCGGCTTTAACTTCTTCTGCTGCCGGAGTTTCTGCTTTCTTTGTTGAATTCTTAACACTCTTTGTTTCTTTTACGTCTTCTTTTTTAACTTCTTCAACAAAACCTTCAGACTTTCTTGAAACAACTTTGCCTTTATAAGTTCCGCAAGCTGTGCAAACAGTGTGTGTTAAAACCTTAGCTCCACAGTTCGGACAAGTTGTCAATTCCGGTTTTGCTGCTTTCCAATTTGATCTTCTTTTCCCTTGAGCACTATGCCCTGTTCTTTTCTTTGGTACTGCCATTTTTCTATACCTTTCTGTTTTTTGAGTACTACTTATATATTCGGTTTTTACTTCTTTTCAACCTGAATGTTCTTAAAAACATCCATTCTTTCATCATGGACTTCCATATCTTCATCAAATACAAACAGTCCCTTATTACAATTATTTATACCACAAACTTTTTTATTTGGTAAGTTTAATATTACAGATTGATACAATAAGTCATAAATATCAATTTCCCTTGCGCCGTCCAAATCCGTAATAAACTGTCCTGACTTGAGTTCCACCTCTTGAGAATACTCTTCATATAAAGATTTTTTTGCATAAGTTTCATCAATATCAAAATCCAGTTCGTAATCAAACTTATTGAGACATCTGTCACATTCCAGTTTAATTTTACCGGAAATATTACCCTTTATTTCAATAAAATCACCAAGAGACTTGATACTGAGCTCAGCTTTGATATCACATTCATCAAACTCTTCAATTGCACCTTCATACTCATAATGCAATTTCTTTTCGGGCACCCGCTCAATATCTTCGATTGAAATAACTTTTGAAATCTCACGACTTTCTTTTTTATTATTGAGCATAAGGTTCTTCCTGCAAAACCAACCCGGCTATCTGTGTTGAAACAAAACAAAGTTTCTTGATAGGTCCCATAGGCTCCTTTTCAACAAGCACCGGAGTCGGAGTTTTCATCAACTGCTTCAACTCGGCATATACGGCTTGAGGATTATCAAAATACATAACAATCGGAGTTGCTGAACCTTTAAGGAACAAAATCACTGCCTGTCTTGTTTTTTGAGATGTATTAAATTGTTGAACCATATTCGGTCTCCTTATCTTTTTTCACACTATTGTATTATAATATAAAGATAAAGAAGTTGAAAAGTGGATAATTACTATGCTTAAAAAACTAAACGATATATTAAAGAATGACGGAGTCATAGCCTATGTAACAGATACTGTATGGGGGGTGGGCTGTCTGCCGACAAGTGAAAAAGCAGTCAGGAGAATTTACGAAATCAAGCATCGGGACGGAAACAAGCCGCTTATACTTATGAGTAATGAATTTTATAATCTTTTTGATTATCTCAAACAACCAATCGAAAAAGAAGCACAAAAGTTAATAAAAAGGTATTTTCCGGGTGCGCTAACTCTCATTCTTGAAAAATCAAGCAACACTCCGGATTATATAACATCAGGCTTGCAAACTGTCGGAGTAAGAATTCCGGATAATAACACCTTTGCTGATATTTGCAAAAATATAGACGGACACGTTCTTGCAACCACCAGTGCAAATATTTCCGGCGAACCCCCCGCGCTCACCTATGAAGAAGCTGTAAAATATATCGGTGATAAAGTAGATTTAGTCATTCCTGATTACGGAAACACTGCAAAAGGAAAAGCTTCAACCGTTGCAGGATTTGAAAACGGAAAACCGGTTATATTCAGGCAGGGTGAAATCGTATTAGATTAAATTAGTGCCATATTATCAAACAAGTTCAGCTAAAAGTTTATCAAATTCTTTATCAAAATCACTTTCAAAAAGTTCTATCACTGGCAGATTATATTCATCAGCCAGTTTTTTCACTTTTATATCATAATTAATTGCAAGCGTTTTAACTCCGGATTTTATTCCGACAACATTTGCATGAAACCGCATTCCTATCAAATATTCCAACTCTGAAATTTTGTCAAAAACATCATTTATGCTTAACTCTTTCAAAACTTCTATGCTGTTTTCCCACCCTCGTTTTTTCAGTATTCTCGCAAATTTTTCACAAATGTCCAGATCAATACTGTCTTGCAGTGAAATTATCTGCAGTTTCTTCTCCGGAAATCTTTTTATTATCACATCAGCCAACAAGTTTAAAAAATTATCAGTAACTCTCGGATAGTTTCGGAGCTGAATTCCAACAGTTCCTTTTTTATTTTTTACCGGCAATTCAAGACTAAAAATTGGATCTTGTACCAGCTCTGATTTTATCCCCCAGCCAGCCAATAATTCTTGCGACTTTTTGTCCCTTACCGATATTTTATAAGCATGCCGGAGTGCTGTACGCGTTAAAATTTTTCCAACTCTGGAATTTATAGGTCCTATCCCTTGAGAATAAATTTCAACTTTTTTCCCGCATAAAAGAGCCGTATATATAACTACAAGATAGTAAAGAAGGCTTTTAAAGCTTGTCACATCCTGCAAAAGACTCCCGCCGCCCGAAATTAAAATATCGGCTTCTTTTATACTTTTTAAAAAATTAAACATTCCACATGAATTAACACCGTGCAACTGCGCCGTTTTTTCCGGATTTGAAGAAATAAGTGTAATTTCCTCCGCACCTTCTTTTTTTAACCTGTCGGTTAAAACTCTTGCAATCGCCTCGTCTCCGAAATTATCAAACCCGATATATCCGGATACAACGTATCGTGTCATTGAAGATTCTCCAGAACAATATTCTTATAAGGAATCGCTTGAATTGCTCCATAATTCTGAGTATGCAGTCCGGCAACAACAGCTGCAAATTTCATTGCCTCGGCAGGTGTATAACCGTTTGAAAACGCATATAAAAATCCGCCGTTAAATACATCGCCGGAAGCTGTTATGTCAATTGCTTTCTGGGTATTATAAAAATTGGTAAAACTTATTTCGCCTTTGTAACCGGTATAATATCCTTTATCAACATGAGATTTGACAACTACTATCTTAACTCCTTTATCCCAGAAATATTTCATAACTTTTTCCATTGAGTCTATTTCATATAATTTAACAGCATCATTTTTTAAACTCAAAAATATAATATCTGTATAGTCCGCTATTTCTTCAAAATACTCTTTTGTATCAGAAGAATTCATGAAACAAGATGTGTAATTCGGGTCATAAGCGGTCATTACACCATTTTCTTTTGCAATCTTAAACGCTTCCCGCACAAGCTCTCTGGAACTTGCACTAAGTGATTGCACAACTCCGGTAGAATAAATAAGTTTAAGCTTTTTGATACAATCTTCAGAAATATCCTCTATAGAAAGTTTTGAAGCAGCGGTTTTGCGTTTGTAATATAAAAGCTCACTCTTTTCCTGAGTTCGTGATACTATGTACATTCCGTTTTGTTCATCATTGGTTTTTATAAGCGAAGTATCTATCCCTTCTTTTTGAAGGCTGGATATAATAAATTCGCTAAAGCCGTCATTTCCGACTCTTGTCAGATAAGTAATACTTCCGCCGAGCCTTGCAATTGCAACAGCCGTAGATACAGTATCACCGCCAAAATACTTGTTAAAAGTGGAAGTTTCTGCAAGTGCTGCATTCGCAGAAAGTTCTATAAGGCACTCACCTATTATTGCAATATCTATCTTTGAATCCATTTAGTAAAATCCTTCACTTCTTTTATAATCTCTCTTGTACGCTGCGTAATTTCTTTTGGAGTAAAACCAAGATAAAAATCTCTCCCTACACCGACTGCAGCTGCACCCGCTTTAATATATGTAACAACTTCACTTAGTTTTATATTCCCCATCGGCATTAAACCTAAAAACGGCATCTGCCGCAAGATATCTTCAATATATTGCACACCGCCCATCGCATCTGTCGGATAAAGTTTAATAAGCGGTATTCTTGATTTCCACGCATTATAAGCCTCATTAGCAGTAGAAGCTCCGGCAATAAACGGGACTCTTCTGTTCTTTGAAATTTTAACCATATTCATCTGAAAAATTGGGGAAGCAAAAAGCTTAGCCCCGCACTCAAATGCCGCATCTGCCTGCATTGAAGTTATAATTCCACCAGCACATACATGTGCAAATTTTGAAACCTCTGATATAGCTTTGTAAAGAGAAGGGTTTTCTACATTTATCTCTAAAATTCTTATCCCTCCATCAACCAGAGCTCTTGCAGTTTCAATTGCAGCTTCCGGCTCTTTGCACCTTATTATCGGATATACCTTATCCTCCTTTATAATCCCAATATAATTCTCACTCATTTGTATGTATCCTTTTCTAATAATTTATTATATCATAAATAGTGAGTAGTGAAGAGTGAAGGATGAGGAGTTGTGATATTAAATAGAATTAAAGCAGTATTTTTTAGTATCCTCATACTTATAGGATTAATTTTTGTTTATTTCGTAACTTATAATTTTGTTGAACCAAAAGGGTATGACTTCATGATAAGACATGCCCTTACAGAAAAGCTTCCATTTGATAACACAAAACAAATTCACGGAAGCGATGATATTGTACTTGTTGTTATAGATTCAAAAACTGTGGATAAATATCGCTGGCCCTGGAAAAGAGAGCTAAACTGCAAGATTTATGAGTTTTTCAGTAAATATGCTAATCCCGACATTGTTATACACGATTCAATTATTGCAACTCTGGATAATGATTATCCTGAATCCGATCGCAAGTTTTTTAACTCAGTAAGTAAGATGGATAACCTTATTGTCGGTTTTATGCCATCCGTAGTGACATGGGATGATAATGAATTTGGTAATATTTATGACAGTGCTTTTAAAAAATTCGCTATTAAAGCTATAGATAAAACAACTTCAATTCCTTCTTTTTATTCAAGCTTGATGCCGTTTCCAAAGCCGTATTTTGATTCAGTAAAAAATGCAGGTTCTGTATCAATGCTTCCGGGATTTATAGATGGAAATCTTTCATCATACGCGATTGACGAAGTTTTCAGGAATCATGAATATATCTTGAAATACAAAGATAATATTTACCCGTCTGCTGCAATGAAAACATTTTTGATGAAAAATAATAATCCGGAAATGATTGTTACAAACTCATCAATCATTTTTCCGAGTTTAAATTATAAAATTACCCAACGAACAACTGCATATCAATCAATTGTCCCGTTAAAATTTTATAAACTAAATAAAGAAGGCTACTCCCACACAAAAGTTTCAGCAGTTGATGTTATGGATTCTTTTGATAATCTATCTCAAGGCAAATCGCCGGTTATCTCACCGGAGTTTTTTAAAGATAAAATTGTTATAATCGGCGCAAATGTTCCGGCAGGAACAGGGCTGAATGACAATAAAAATACTCCCGTAGTTTCAAATCATCCAGGAGTTGATATCCAAGCAACAGCTATTGATAATATTATTCACAATGATTTTCTCAAAGTGCTTCCAAATTGGTTAAATCTATTTATCACACTTGCAGGTATGCTCGTTGTTTATGTAATCATCAGAGTCTGCGATTTGTTTAAATCCATCGGGCTATCTCTTGGAATTATTGCAGGATATATTACTCTAACATACGTTTGTTTTTATTTTGGAACTGTAATCAATGTAATAATTCCTCCGGTTATGTTTATTGTAACAATGCTTGTAGGTTATACACACAAATTTGTTCTTGAAAACCGAAGTAAAGAAAAAGTTAAATCAGCAATGGGCAAATATATGTCAGAAGACGTTATGAAAAGGGTTATACAGAATATTGACAACCTCGGATTAGGAGGGAAAAAAGCCGTTGTAACCGTTCTTTTTGCCGATATCAGAGGATTTACATCAATGTCTGAAACAATGTCAGCACAGCAGGTTTCCGAAATATTGAATGAATATTTTACCGAAATGGAACCGATTATAACAGAATATAACGGTATTATAAATAAATTTATTGGAGATGCCGTAATGGCGATATTTGGGGAACCTATACAGGATAAGAATCATGCAGCGAATGCAGTTCGCTGCGGATATAAAATGCTTATGAAAGTTAAAGATCTCCAGAAAAAATGGGTACAAGAAGGTAAGCCGAAAATTGAAATCGGTATCGGAATAAATACAGGAGAAGTTTTTGTTGGCAATATCGGCTCGGTTAATCGTATGGAATACACCGTCATTGGTGATACAGTAAACCTTGCAAGCAGGCTGGAGAGCTATAACAAAATTTATAAAACAAAACTGCTAATAAGTGCATCTACTTATGAAACAACAAAAAGTTTTATTGATGTTATGAAAATTTCAAACGTAGAAATTAGGGGTAAATCTCATAAAATGGATATTTATGAAGTTCTTAAAGTTATAGACTAGCAAAAAAAAATTTTAAGAGGTTTATTTCTAATTACTATGATAAGTTTTGGTGCAAAATATATTAGCAATGACAACATAAAACAGCTCGATTTTCTAAAAAAATCATACAGCCCCCGTAAAGTTAGCATTGTAGAAATTGATGGAACAAATAAAGATGACATTAAAACCATAGGCAAAGTTGTTACAAAGTGGAAAGATGCTCCTTATGCTCAATCAATTCAGTGTGTTTTAAACTCAATTTTTGCAAGATTTATTGAACCTGAAGAACATACCATTTTTGCCATTACTACGCAAAATAAAAATCATGGAAAGTTAAATAACAAAAAAATTCTTGCGCTAGCAGAAGTTGATACAAGTAAAAAAGATACAATAAACTTAGATTATCTGCAAGTTAACCCTGATTATATTCATACAGCCAAATCTCGTAAATATAAGGGAATTGGAAGTTGTATGTTAGATTTTTTGAAAAAAACATATAAAAAACCAATAACTCTGGAATCTGATTTTAAAGTAACCGATTTTTATATAAAAAATAATTTTAATATTATGGAAGAAGGTAAACTTAATTATATATGGACCCCAGATAATTTACCGAAACAATAAGTCTAGAAAACACTAGATAAAAAATTAAATATTTTCTATGCTTGTAAATAAACTTATTCATCACCCCAATTAATTAAAATTTGTAAAGTTTTATTAAGAGTTATTAGCCACATGGGCAATTTATCATTAAAAAAATACTTTACATGACTATAGAAAAAAAATTAGTGTGTGAAACATGAATCCAATTTACAACACCCCAATATTTAATAAAATAAATATACCTAATATTCAATTCCGCTCAGCAGCAAATTATACTGAACCTGTCCGGATTGAACAAGATTCTTTTGCATCTAATCCTTTGTATGCAAATTTCACCGACAAAAATTCTCTAACCCAGATTGCAAAATCTAATCCAAGAATTATGGAAATTTTGAAAGAAAATAATATTCCTCTGAATATTAATACTCGGGAATTAGATAAACTCAAACATGGACATCTTATGGATACTCGTATTACTGCAGCAAAAATATATTCAGCATTACCTGCTGAACTTAAATCGGAAGTTAACCTGAGCAATTTGCAGCAAGCTGCAATGCTTCACGATTATGGTAAGGTGCTTATTCCGGAGAAAATTTTGAAAAAAAGCAGTAAACTGAATGATAAAGAGAAAAATATTATGAGATTACATTCAGAACTCGGATATGAGCTTTTAAAAAATCAAGGAGTTAATGAAAACGTTTTAAATCTGGTTAAATATCATCATCAGACACCTAAAGGAAATGGATATCCTGAAATTAACAATGACTTTAAACCGAATATTTCATCGGAAATAATAGCTACAGCTGATAAATATTCCGCTCTCAGAGAAAAGAGAAGTTATAAAGACGCTCTTTCAAAAGATGAAGCACTAAATATAATAAAAGAAGATGTTGATAAAGGTCTTATTTCTCAAGAAATTTATAATGCCCTTGAAAAAAGTGTTTAATTCTTAGTTAAACTATTTACTCATCATCGAGACTCAGAACTGCCATAAACGCTTCCTGCGGAACTTCGACACGACCTACCGCTTTCATACGCTTTTTGCCTCGTTTTTGTTTTTCCAAAAGCTTGCGCTTACGTGTAATATCACCGCCGTAACATTTATCAAGCACGCTTTTCCTTAAAGCTTTTATATTTGTTCTTGCAATAACTCTCCCTCCAATTGCTGCCTGGATCGGAACTTCAAACATCTGACGCGGAATAATGGTTTTTAATTTTTCGGTTAGTTTCTGTCCTATATAATATGCGTTATCCTCATGACAGATTACCGATAATGCATCAACAACTTCACCTGCAAGCATTATATCGAGCTTTATCAATTTTGAACGCTTATAATCCTGAAATTCGTAATCCAGACTCGCATACCCCTTAGAACGTGATTTCAATTGATCGTAAAAATCCGTAATAACTTCGCTTAAAGGTAAATGATAAATTAAATCAACACGGACTTTATCGAGATAATTCATATTGATAAAAATACCGCGCTTTGTCTGGCATAAGTCCATCAATGTTCCCACATAATCATTTGGAGTAATAATTGAGACTTTTACATACGGCTCTTCAATATAATCCCTGTATTGCGCTGCAGGAAGGTTTGCCGGATTATCAATTTCCACAACTTCACCATTCGTTTTATGAACCTTGTATACAACAGAAGGAGCCGTTGTGACTATGGATAAATCATATTCCCTTTCAAGTCTTTCCTGCGCTATTTCCATATGAAGCATACCTAAAAAGCCGCATCTGAAACCAAAACCTAAAGCGCTTGAGGTTTCCGGCTCAAAAGTAATAGAACTGTCAGAAAGTTTGAGCTTCTCAAGTGCTTCCTTAAGTTCGTGATAATCTTCATTATCAACAGGATACATGCCGGAAAATACCATCGGCAAAGCTTCTTTATATCCAGGGAGCGGTTCTGCCGCAGGCTTATCAACGTGTGTAACAGTATCTCCTACAAATCTTGTGATTTCTTTTATCGACCCTGCAAAATACCCTACATCACCGCAGACAAGTTCATCCACCTGAACCCTGTGCGGAGTCAGATAGCCAAGCTCTACAATTTCATATTCTTTATTTGACGCCATAAATTTAACTTTATCTCCAAGTTTCATTTTGCCGTCCATAATTTTAAAGAAACAGAGTGTTCCGAGATACGGGTCATACGCACTGTCAAAAACGAGTGCTCTTAAAGGCTTATCAGAAGTATCAACAGGTGGCGGAACATATTTGACAATAGCTTCCAAAACCTGATCAATGTTTAAACCGGTCTTTGCACTTACAGGAATTGCCATAGAAGTATCTATACCTAAAATCTCTTCAATTTCTTCCTTCACTCTGTCAACATCGGCTGATGGAAGGTCTATTTTGTTAATTACCGGAATAATTTCCAGATTCTGCTCAATTGCCATATAAACATTGGCTAATGTCTGAGCTTCAACACCTTGAGTCGCATCTACAATTAACAAAGCTCCTTCACAGGCTGCAAGCGAACGGGAAACTTCATAAGAAAAATCTACGTGTCCAGGGGTGTCAATTAAATTAAAGATATATTGTTTGCCGTCTTTTGAGGTATAATTCATTCTTGCGGCATTAAGCTTAATTGTAATCCCACGCTCCCGCTCAATATCCATTGTATCCAAAAGCTGATTCTGCATATCTCTTTCAGCTATTGTACCGGTAGCTTCCAGCAATCTGTCGGCAAGCGTTGATTTTCCATGATCTATATGCGCAATTATGCAAAAATTTCGTACATTGTCCCTGTTTTTCATAATGACTTTATTATAGTTGAAAGATATTTGTTGAGCAACAAAGCTTAGTTAAGAACAATTTTATTCAATATTGTAAGTTTTTCCGATTCAATAAACTTACTTTCAACATTCAGTCTTCCGGCAGGAATATCCTTGTTAGTTCCATGATAATCACTTCCTCCGCTTATTAAAAGATTATTTTTTTCTGCACATTGTAACAGAAAGTTGATTTCTGCAAAATTATATCTTGAATAATAACATTCCAAACCTTGTATTCCAAAATCTTTCATTTTTTCCAGTTTCGGCAAAAATTCACTTTCGCTCTGGTGCCTTTCTCCTTCACCGCCTATAGGGTGTGCCCAAACCGGTACACCTCCTGCATGAATAATTGCCTCTATGGCTTCTCTGCCATCAAAACGTGTATTACCCGTCTTACAAGCATCAAGATATTTTTGCATAGCTTCAATATTATTGCCGGCAAGTCCGCGTTTTACAAGGATATTTGCAAGATGAGTCTTAACTACACTTTTTCGCGAATACAGCCACTCAAGTTCATCCTGCGTAAGCTCTATACCATGAACCTCTTTTAAATACTTAATCCTTGTCTCAAGCTTTTGTCGCCGCAGTATCTTACCTTTTGCAATTAAGTCCTCTAATTCCTTATTATAAATATCAATCCCGTATCCCAGAATATGACATTTAATATCACCACACAGAGAAGTAAGCTCAACCCCCTTAATAAAATTAGTTTTGCCGTCAAGTTCTCTGCAGCCCTCTACAGTATCATGATCTGTTAATGCAAAAATATCTATTCCGGAAGCCTGCAAAATTTGGGGCAATTCTAATACTGAATTGCTTCCGTCCGAACAATTTGAATGAACATGTAAATCTGCCCTCATTTTTTCACCTATACTTAAGTGGCATTGTAATAAAGATTTATTTTTCGTGCAGCCTTCTGCTGTTCCCTCTGCCATTTATATTTTCGCATACCATTATTCTTCATAATAACTTGCACAGGATGTTGCAGTTTCCCAAACCGAAACTTTTGACAACTGGACAATCTTTTCCTTCAATTTATTGTATATGAACATTGAAATCATTTCACTGGAAGGACTCTCCCCTTCAAAAAACGGCAGTTCATTCAAATCTTTATGATCCAAAAGGTCTAATACAGCCTTCATCTCCTTTTTTAAAACTTTATAATCCACAAGGATATTGCTTTTGTCTAATGTTTCACCCTTAACATAAGCCTCAACAAGCCAATTATGTCCATGCTGATTCTCGCATTCCCCTTCATAATTCAACAAATGATGAGCTGCCACAAAATACATCTGTGCTTTTAATTCAAACATTATTTTTTCCTCCCCTAACAGCAGACTTCTGCAAGACGGGTTTTAATTTTGTCTGTTATGACCTTAATATAATCCTTATCAACCATGCCGTTAATTATACAATCTGAGATTTCATAAGTAGGTCTAATGTATTGTTGCGCAGTTTCATTAACGTTTTTAAATTGTAAATCTGCAGCTTCACCTGTCTTACCGCGTAATACCGCACGCTTGTACCAGCGTTCTTTTATAACATCAATAGGAGTAAATACATAAACCTTAACATCCATAATATCCCTGAGTTCTTTATTTAAAACATAAAGCCCTTCGGTTAAAATAACTTTTGCCGGCTTCTTAACATCGCCATTAGGATCTGATACACAGGTAACAAAATCATATTTAGGAGAAACAACCGTCTCGCCTTTCTTAAGCCCAAGCAAATGTTCCCTCATGAGATTTAAATCAATTACATCAGGAGTATCAAAGCTAAAACCGGTTTTGAAAAGAGCATCATAACTTCCGGCTTCAATAAGTTCTTTTGATGTATCTTTATAATAGTCATCCTGCCGTATAACAGTATAAATGCCTTCTTTTTTGTCTCTTACGACAGCTTCTATGGTATTATCGACAAAAACAGTTTTTCCGGACGCACTTTCTCCGGTAATACCTATAAGAAACGTTTTCTTTTTTTCCTGAACGACTTTCCTTGCAATATTCAGAATAAAGTCATCCGCAACTTTTAAAAATAACGGCTGCTCCTGTTTCTTATCCTCTTCAAGTATTTCTTTGAGGGTATCAACAATATTTGTGATAAGTTCCATATCCAGCCGGCTTGAATAAAAATTGTAATTAGTCAGTTCAAAAGTTTCCACCATAAACCCGTCCTTAATTCATTATATAATTGTATAGTAAATACTAAAAAAATGCTCGTATTATTGAGAGGTTTGTAAAGAAAAATTTACAGGAATTTCTACATATACAAAAAGCTCCTTTTGGAAGAGAAACAAAAGGAGCAAGGCTAATTATTATGAAGAAAAGATTCTGGAATTTTTTTTTTGAAGAAGTAAGCCGAACACACACACATAATGCCTCTAATCAATTTTCGTCGAAATCCGACAATCGCACAAGCTGTCTCCGACTTACATATATATTTTAGCATTATATTCATGCTTTCTTAATCTACTAAAGTACTAGTCCGTTTGGATTATTTATTGAATATATATGTATTCTATAGCACAAGTATGACGTACAAAATTGACCGTCTTTTCTTAGAGTGTATAATCATAGTATGGAAAGAAAATTTGAAATTGTGTCGAAATATAAACCGGCAGGAGATCAGCCTAAAGCAATAAAACAGCTTGTAGAAGGAATTAGGGAAGGAGATGACACTCAGACACTACTGGGTATTACAGGCTCCGGTAAAACTTTTACGATTGCAAATGTCATTGAACAGGTACAGAAACCTACATTAATCATTGCACACAATAAGACTCTTGCTGCACAGCTTTATAATGAATTTAAAGAACTTTTTCCAAATAATGCCGTAGAGTATTTTATTAGTTATTACGATTATTATCAGCCGGAAGCTTATATTCCTAGAACCGATACCTACATAGAAAAATCCGCAAGTATAAATGAAGAAATTGACAGGCTAAGACATAATACAACAAGAAGTTTGTATGAAAGAAATGATGTTATAATAGTAGCTTCAGTTAGCTGTATTTACGGTTTGGGTTTACCGGAAAGCTATTTTAAAGGAACTATAAAAGTAAGCGTCGGAGACACTCTGGACAGAGCAGATTTAATCAAACACCTTGTAATGACTCAATACACAAGAAATGATTTGGTTTTAGAACGTTCAACATTCCGTGCAAGAGGCGATATTGTTGAAATCATGCCGGCTTATGAAAAAATTGTCACAAGAATCTATTTCTTTGGTGACGAGATTGAAAAAATAGTAAGAATTGATAATTTGACCGGTGAAATTCTTGAAGCTCCCGAGAGTGTAATAATTTATCCCGCAGTTCATTATATAGCTTATGATGAAAACGAAGACGAAACCATTGCAATGATAAGAACTGAATTAAAAAACAGGGTAGCAGAACTTGAAAGCCAGAATAAAATTTTAGAATCTCAGAGACTTCAGCAAAGAGTCAAATATGATATTGAAATGATAAAGGAAATGGGGTATTGTTCTGGAATTGAAAATTATTCAAGAATCATTGAACGCCGTCCGGTAGGGTCAGCACCCGCTACACTTTTAGACTATTTTCGCGGTGATTTTCTGACCGTAATTGATGAATCCCATGTTACAATTCCGCAGCTAAACGGAATGTATCACGGTGATGCTTCAAGAAAAAATACTCTTGTAGAATTCGGATTCAGGCTTCCGTGTGCAAAAGACAACCGACCTTTAAAAAGTGAAGAATTTTTTGCCAAAGTCGGTCAGAAAATATACATCTCTGCAACGCCTGGTGAATTTGAAAGAGGAACTTCCCAGCAAATAGTTGAACAAATTATCAGACCAACAGGTCTTGTTGACCCGAAGATAAGTGTAAGACCAATTGAATCACAGATTCCGGATTTGAAAGCTGAGATTGAAAAGAGAGCAAAAAAAGAAGAACGTGTTCTTATAACAACTCTTACTAAGAAAATGGCGGAAGATTTATGTGACTTTTTCCTGCAGGAAGGAATAAGAGTAAGATATTTGCACAGCGGAATTAAATCAATCGAACGTGTAGAAATATTGAGAGACCTAAGACTGGGCGAATTTGATGTTCTGATAGGTGTAAACCTTCTGAGAGAAGGGCTTGATATTCCGGAAGTCTCTCTGGTAGCAATTATGGATGCAGATAAAGAAGGTTTCTTAAGGTCAGATACGAGTTTGATTCAGACAATCGGACGTGCAGCACGTAACGCTTGCGGCGAAGTTATTATGTATGCTGATAAAATTACAGATTCAATGCAAAGAGCAATTGATGAAACAAATAGAAGGCGAGATATTCAACTTGCACATAACAAAAAGTACGGTATTATTCCGCAAACCATTAAGAAACCTATTGAAAACAATCTTCTTTCGCTTGTTGCAAGCTACAGAGATTTAGAAGATATTGTTGCTGAAGAAATGGTTGATTTAGGTATAGAAAAGAAAGATTTGCCGAAACTTATTACCAAACTGGAAAAAGATATGCATAAAGCCGCTAAAATACTTGACTTTGAACGTGCAGCAGAAATTAGAGATCAACTGAAAAAATTAAGAGAAATGGCATAGGCAAAAAATTTTTTCTCAGTGTTTAAACCAATATGCGAATATCCCTATTAAAACCATACAAACCATTAAAACAAAAGCCGGATGTTTTAATATACAATCCTCCAGGAACTCTGATATACAGAATTATAACAACATCTATTCCGCAAGCCGTTGGAGAAATGATTGCTTTTCCAGAACAGAAATCAGGAGATAAATATTTATGGATTAGTCATTTGTTTATTTTTCAAAAACGACATGGATATGGAACAAAATTTTTAAATTTTGCCAGAAATCTAAGCCACAATATGGGCTGTAACGGCAAGCTGAGATTAACTGCAGCTACCACAGTCTATGACCCGATTACACCTCCGCATGAATTCTACAGAAAATACGGATTTGGTACTGACCAGAAAAAAACACTCAGAAAAATAGACCGAGCTATAATGCATAACAAGCCTTTAAGTTATAAAACAACACCCCCAATCGAAATGTTTTATCCAGACAATACAAAGAAAAGCTTGCTTCAAAAAATTCTTACAAAATTATATTTATAGACTATTGAACTCTATATTTAAGAAACCCATTTATTATCTTTAATATAAAATCTCCAGAGATAATCCGTATTCTGTTTTATACCAA
>CAZXQM010000030.1:0-7384 GCA_964643455.1 uncultured Vampirovibrio sp.
TCGTCAGCGTATATCATGCACACAATCTCACCCTTAATTCCACCCTGAAAATGCGATATTACAGAAGAAATGTCATTTGTAACAACTTCTTCGAACAACTTAGAAAGCTCACGGGCAAGTGCGACTCTGGCATCAGATCTTACAGATTTAATTGTTTCAAGAGTTTTGAGTATCCGTTCCGGAGAATCGTAAAAAACTGTATTTACACCGGCATGCTTCTGCATAACTTCAAGAATCTGCTTTTCACTCCTTGGAATAAAACCTATAAAAGCAAACTCTTCACTTTTTCGGGGGATTTGCGACAAAAATGCCGTAACTGCGCACGCACCGGGAAGTGCTGTTACAGAAAACCCTTCTTTAATTAACTCATCTACTATTACAGCCCCCGGATCACAAATCATCGGAGTTCCTGCATCAGAAACAAGCGCAATTTTTTTCCCCAATTTTAGTTCACGCAAAAAGAATTCCACCCTCTCACGCTCATTATACTTATGATAAGAAACACATTTTGTCCTTATATCATAATGATTAAGAAGCTTTTGAGTAACCCTTGTATCCTCACAAGCAATAAAATCAACTTCTTTGAGAACATCGATTGCGCGCAGTGTTATATCCCGAATGTTCCCGATAGGAGTCGGAACTATGTAGAAATCAAATTTTCGCTGTGACATAGATTAATTATATCAAAAAACAAATGAAAGTTAATGTCGGCTTAGTAAAAGCCGACATTAACTTCTGTTTATTTCCAGAAATTATCACCCATCCCGACCTTTCCTCATATAGGGAAGGAGTAAAATCTTTCCC
Source organism: uncultured Vampirovibrio sp. (assembly GCA_964643455.1). GTDB lineage: Bacteria > Cyanobacteriota > Vampirovibrionia > Gastranaerophilales > Gastranaerophilaceae > CAG-196. Next base: position 805 of record CAZXQM010000030.1, read on the forward strand.
CCAGCCCCTTATGGAAAAGGGAAGAATTGTTCTCTCTTCAGCAGGGAGCGGATTTGAAGTAGGATTAAGCGGAGCATAACCTGTAAGGTGTCGGGAAACTGAGAGCTTTCCGCCCCCCCCCCGAATAATCCAAGCCAGAATTAAGGTGGGGTAAAGCAGACATACCCAACCGATAAGGTTCGTCACTCCTGCGTCCTAACCTGTCTTATTACCTGCAGGAAATGAAATATGTGCCGATTCTTTATTAATATTTCTTAACAAAATGTCAATTTTTTTATACACACAGACTTTATATAGATAAGGTTAGTTATAAGAAAGGTTAGTTTTAGTATGGTAAACCCTATATATTACAATTTTTATTATCAAAACGCCCAAACCCCATGGACACGCGCGTTTAGGGGGGGGGGGGGTAACTCCTGTTCCGCTTAACACAAGCAGCATACAGCCTCCTGTAAATAATTTGCCGACTCTGCAAAATGATATTGTAGAAATTTCTGCCAAAAACAGACTGAAAGAAGCGAGTGATACAGAGAAAAAATCCGGAATGTCTGCCGGAGCTAAATTGACGCTAGGCGGAGTTTTAGCTGCAATTTTGGGTGTAGGAATCTGGTGTGCAAGCCGTGGAAAAGTTCGCCCGAAACCGGTTCCTTTATCTGCAATACAGGAGGCAAATCTTGAAAAACTCATTTCGACAGGAAAAATTGACAAACAATCTGCCGAACTGTTTAAAATGACAAATGGTTTAGAAATTGATGAGTGGTTACCAGATGTTTATAAAAAAATGTGTAAAGACATGGGTTACAGATTTTCACACGATGTTCCAAGAATTAAAATTTCACAAAAATTCTCAACTGGCGGAAATTCTGATATAAACAAAATCACACTGTATATGCAAGGCGAAAAAACCACTTATTCCGACGTTATAGGAACACTCCGACACGAGTTAGAACATTTCAGACAAAAGGATCTTGTTTATAGAACCTTTGGGGAACAAGCGTACATTGATGCAGAAATCCAACCTATGCTTAAAAGACTTAAATACAATAGTCAGCATTGTCAGAAAATAACAGGGAAAAAATATTCCGACTTAACTCAAGCAGAATTAGATAATTATATAGAGAGTTGCAAGAATAAGCTTAGAGAAAATTGTTCGAAGCTAAGAGATTTGCGATTCAGAAAGGGTGATATTGCGCAGGGAAGCAATGAATACAATGAAGCTAAGAAATATTTGGATGCAATGAAAAATTACGAATCACCTTTTATGTATGAAGATGATTTATGCGTAGAATCAATAAAAAATATGAAAAAAACTGACCCTAAAAGAATTAAATTTCTCCAGGACATTTATAAGAAATATGAAAATAATGAATTAGAAATTTGTGCAAATAAAAAAGGTGATGAGCTAAAAAAAATGTATCAAATATTTGTAGATGAAATAAAAATGAATAAAAATTAAAACTAACAGCAGGGAGTTGCAGTAAATTACAAATTTATCGCAACAAATATTTTTGTAACTTAAATTATTGTCAGGCAACGCCTGACCTACAATCTATCATTGTATAAATAGGTTTATTATTATATTTATATAAAAACAATTTTTATTTAATCAACGTAGATTGGCTTTACCGGAGCGACATTAACTTTCTAATTATCCCACTTAGTTTTTTCCAAAAAAGTCTTAACAGCTTCCGTTAAATCATCCGGTGTTGTTAACGACGTTATCTTTTCCGGCGGAGTTTCTTTTGCGGAGCCGCCGAGGGATTCTCTGACTTTATTATATAAACTCAAAATTAAAAATAAAAGAATGGAAGAAATTCCTACTCCAGCCATTGCAAGCAGGAATTTCTTTGCAATTTTTCTTTTGCTTACAGGTTGCTTGAAAGTAATCTTTTCAGTAGTATTCAATGCCTTCTGAACAAGACTTTCCGTTGTTTCCTGCGACACACTAGTCAAAGCCTCCGGAACTTGAGCTTGAGGCTCCTCTGCCAATACAGGAGATATTAATGTAAGCATTAATAATATTGTAAAAAATTTATGCTTCAGCATTCTTTTTGACTGTCCTTCTTGTTCTTTTTTGAGAATTTCTGTTCGGTCGGCGATTTCGTTTTGCAGGTTTTATTTCTGTATTTTCTTCACCTGCAGAAACTTCCTGCACGACATCTTCCTGTCGATTTTCTGATTCAGAAACTCCTGTTTCTAAATCAGGGACTGTTTTATCAGCATCTGCAGCAATTATAGGCGAAAGCTCCGAAGATTCATTGATTACAGTTTGAGCGGCATTTTCAGCAAGAACATCAGATTCTTTAATCTTTTTACGATTGTTTCTGCCTTTTCCTTTAGATTTTTTAGTCTCTTTTTCTTCATTAATTTCTGCAACTTCTGCCTGCGCCACAATTGATGGATTTTCTGTAATAACCTCCAGCTTCTCTTCTTGAATTTTCTCAATGACTTCTTCCTGCTTATTTTCTGATTTATTGTTATTTAATTTGTTATTAAATTTCTTTTTATTATTCACCGGAAGCTTTAGTTTAGCAGCTTTTGCTCTGTACTCACCCTCTGCTGTAGGAGACGCAAACTTAATATCTTCCATAATATAGCCATTCCCCTGACAATGAGGACAGCGTTTAGCAAAGATTTCACTCAAAGCTTGCCCCTGACGGTGTCTTGTCATTTCAACAAGTCCTAAATCAGATAATTGACCGATTTGCGGTTTGGCTTTATCAGCTTCAATTGCAATTTCCAGCTCTTCCATCATAGCCAGTTTATCGACACGGGAAGTCATATCAATAAAGTCAACAATAATCATACCGCCGATATTTCTAAGTCGAAGCTGGCGAGCAATCTCATGAACCGCTTCAATATTGGTTTTAAGAATAGTTTCATCCTGTGTGGCAGAATTTGTAAATTTTCCGCTGTTTACATCTATTACGGTCAATGCTTCCGTTGTCTGGATAAATAAATAACCGCCGGATGGGAGATTGACTTTCATCTGGAGTGCGGCTTTTATCTCTTTGTGAATATCCATTGCTACAAGTAGAGGTTCAGAACCTTTGTATAATGTAACATTGATATTTTTATTCATATGCCAGTTTTGGAGAATTGTCTGTACTCTATTCAGCGCAAAAGCTGTATCAACAACAATTTCCTGAGTTTCTTCATTGCAAGCTTCTCTTATAACCCTATAGAGCAAATCCTGATCTCTGTACAAGAGACTTGGAGGATTCATGCTTTCCGCAGAGGTTACGATATTATTCCATTTTTCAAGAAGAATCTCCAGATCTTCCTGAATATCAGCTTCCGTTTGTCCTTCAGCTTCTGTTCTTACAATTACGCCCACACCTACAGGTTTTAAGAGATTCAGAATAGATTTTAATCTGGCTCTTTCTTTTACCGATGTGATTTTTTTACTTACATTAATTCCGGGTTCATTTGGCATAAGTACCAGAAAACGTCCCGGAAGAGAGACTTCTGTTGTTACCCTTGGGCCTTTGTGTCCTACAGGTTCTTTTACAACCTGAACTACCAACTTTTGTTTTGGTTTTAATTTATCCTGCAAGGCACCTTTACCCATAACATCCTGTGCGTGCAGGAAGCCCATTTTGTCAGAACCTACATTGACAAAAGCTGCTTCTATTGAAGGTAAAATATTTTCAACTTGAGCAAGGTAAACGTCTCCAAGGATAATTTCTCCTCTATGTACATAAAATTCGGCAACTTTGCCATTCTCCATAACTGCAGCAATATTATCACGCTCAGCTATGATTATTCTGTTAGCTACTGCATCCTTCATTTTTTCTAAATCCTTCTTTTTCATTCGATGGGGGCAGTTATGATTCAATACAAAGCCTATTCATATTTACCCCATCCTACATTTCGTTGAGGTTTTCATTCAAGAATCTAACCCGCATTATATCAAATATTTGATTCGGATTTACCAGCTTCATTAAATCATCTGCTCTAAGCGCCGGTATGTCAGATCCCTGACCGGTTTTTAGACATATAAACAGATTGTCTCCTTCAAATCTATGCGTCCCGATAGATTTTTTAAAATCTGTTGTTTTTTCAAAACCTTTCTTGTTTTTCTTTGTGATTAAAACTTCATCACAAGACAAAACCTTACTTACATCATAGCGGAATTTTTCAAAATTGTAAAGTGATTGTGCATTTGATTTATTATATGGAGTTATACGATATTCTGCCCACTGTGCTTCAATATCTACAGAGGTTGCAAACTGTTCTATTCTTCTTACATCGACTATTTCCGCACCTTTTGGCAAATTAGGATTAATTCTATTTTTAATTTCACTCTCACTCAAGTGGTCAAAAATCTCAATATCAACAAGTTCACCTTCACTTTCCGCAAAAAGCGGAAGTGCGATACCCATCGATACTTTCATTGTAGGATTAAACCCTAGTGTATAAACCATATTCAACCCGCACCTTGCCAGTACTTTGTGAAAAGTATTCTGCCAGTCAAGATGTGAAAAGTACCTTAATAATCCTTTTTTAGTAACCTTCAAACGATATCTGTAAATTGGGATATTCGGATCTCTATGCGCTCTGGAAGGGTCTTGATGTTCAACTGATACAACATTCTGCGCTTCTTCTGATGCTTTATATGGTTTTGCCGTTACTTTATGTGTATTTAGAGATGGACAGACTCCGCAATGTACACATTTATTCTCGCATGTCGGCTGCAAATTAAACTCGCAACCTTGCGCAAATGCTTCTTTATATTCACTCTTAAGCCAATCTTTTAATAATCCGACATTTATAAAATCCCACGGCAGGGTTTCATCAAGACCGTACTCTTTTTTTGCGTATTCTTCCAGTGTAAATCCGCATTCTTTTGCGGTTTCTGCCCAGACATTTTTGTCAAAATACTCGCCCCAGGCATCAAGATAACAGCCTTTTTTATAAAGAGCTTCTATATATTTGCAAAGGCTTTCGTCCCCCCTTGTTAATACAGCTTCAATTTGAGAAACAAACTTTTCGTGATAATTAATTTTTACACCTTTTATATGCTTTGTTTTCTCTTTTAAATAATTTATATGCGCGGTAACTTCTTCTAAATCCATCTGAGGACACCACTGAAATGGTGTAAAAGGTTTCGGAACAAAAATTGAGAGTGTGCATGTGATTTCAAATCCGTGATTCAGCCCTTTTTCTCTTTTAATGAGCTTTGAGCGGTATTTGATTTTGCTCAATAATTCCGCCATCTCATCCATATCTTCCAGAGTTTCAGTAGGAAGCCCTGCTATAAAATAGAATTTTATCTTAGACCAACCGTTTTCATAAAGCGTAAGTGCAGCATTAATAATTTGCTCTTCTGAGATATTTTTCTTGATAAGGTTTCTAAGTCTCTGACTTCCGGCTTCCGGCGCAAGTGTCATTCCGGATTTTCTAACAGACTGCATAAGATTTGCAAGCTCAAGATTGAATCCGTCAATTCTCTGGCTCGGAAGTGATACCGACACTTTTTTCTTATTAAAATCGACTGCCAGTTCTTTTATAACCTCATTAATATTGGAATAATCATTTGAAGAAAGCGAAAGAAGAGAATATTCATCATACCCCGTATTTTTTACAAGCTCTTTTGTAATCTTAATAATATCTTCTGCAGAACGCTCCCTGACAGGAAGTGTTACATGTCCGGGCTGGCAAAAACGACACATTCTTCCGCATCCTCTTCTAATTTCGACAATTGCTCTATCATGAACAGAGCTGGAAAACGGTATTGGATAAGCGGTCGGAGTGTACTCTAGTTTGAGAGGTGCAATTCGTTTCTCGACTGTTTTATATACTACCCCCATCTCCCCTTCAGGTATTGTATTGATTTTGCTCCACGTACACGAAATTTCTCTTTCGGAGCATGACATCTTTTCGTTCGTTCCTTGCGGGGAGAAGGTTCGAATTAATGATGCACTCCAGCATCCCTTTATTTTACATAAATCTTCAATTCTTTCTTTTCGCGGTTTGCCTTTAGTCCTCTCAAGAGATTCGCAAACCTCAACCATCATTTCTTCTCCGTCTCCAATACAGAAAACATCTATAAATTCACAAATCGGAAGCGGATTAAACGTACACGGACCACCCGCCAGAACAATAGGCTCATTGTCACGTCTTTCATTGTTTCGGACAGTAATTCCTCCCAACTCAAGCATTTTTAAAACTGTAGGATAAGATAATTCGTATTGAAGAGAAAAGCCCACACCATCAAAATCTTTTAATGCCCTTTTAGATTCAACACCATATAAGCATTCGGGCTTGAAATCCGGCTCAGGCGCATACGCTCTATCTGCCAAGAACGGATAAATATCTTTGTATTGATTATCAGAACTGCTAATTTCCCGCTTATGAGAATTTACCCTGTCATAAATTATTCTAACACCAAGATTACTTATTCCTATTTCATACTTGTCTGGAAATACAAAAACCAACCTGACAAGGGCAGAATCCCAGTCTTTGTTATACGACAAATATTCACCACCAACATATTGATATGGTTTTGTTGCTTTGAACAATGCTTCCTGCTGATCTCTAAAAAAACAATTCATAAATATATAATACTATCAAAAAA
>CAZXQM010000030.1:7484-12470 GCA_964643455.1 uncultured Vampirovibrio sp.
GCTTCCTGCTGATCTCTAAAAAAACAATTCATAAATATATAATACTATCAAAAAAACACTTTCTCAAAATTATAAGAAAGTGTTTTTTGTAACTTGCTAATCTGAACATTTAAGATGTTATATCTCTTTAATTACTTTTTTCATCTTTTGGCGGTTCCGGACGGTTTCCGTCTGCATCCTGTGGAGGTTGCATATAATTTCCGTTCGCATCTTTTGGCGGTTCCGGACGGTTTCCGTCTGCATCCTTAGGAGGTTGCATATAATTTCCGTTCGCATCTTTTGGCGGTTCCGGGCGGTTTCCGTCTGCATCTTTAGGAGGTTGCATATAATTTCCGTTCGCATCTTTTGGCGGTTCCGGACGGTTTCCGTCTGCATCCTTAGGAGGTTGCATATAATTTCCGTTCGCATCTTTTGGCGGTTCCGGGCGGTTTCCGTCTGCATCCTTAGGTGGTTCTGACGGACGTTTAAAATCCGTCTGAGTAGTCGCAGCAGTACTTGAGTTTGTACTATCAGCCGCATACACTACAGGAACTGTTATAGCCACAACCGCAACTACAGCAATCAGTAAAAGTTTCTTCATAATTAATCCTCCATTTATTTTATAAACCCAAAGAATATTTGTTGTTATTAGACATTAAATCCATTGAAGAGTACAAGCTTGAAGCCTGTGCTTGTGAATACCCTGATGAAATTTGTTCTAATTGAGTTTGATACATCTGTATCATTTGCATTTGTGATGGATTCATACCAGCAGCGTTCATCATTTGATTAAGCCTGTCTGAAATACTGGATAAAATATCTTCTAAGGAATCATCACTGTCATAAGTTGCACCAACAGTAGATGCCAGAGCTTTAGCTTCTTGTAGATACATATCTTCTGTTGAGCTTGTTTGCTCCTGCTCTTCATTAGAAGATATCATACTTTGAAAACTTGCACTTTGAGCGTTTGCAATTAATGCCTGCGCTTGAGCTTCTGAAGACACTGTTGACGGGTCAATACCAAGAGCCTCTAATTGAGCTTTAGTTGCAGAACTAAGCTCAGATTCTTTTTCTGTTGTTTGGATAGAAGTTGTTGTTGATGAGACTGAATTAACACTTGTCATAATAATATCCTCACTTTCTAACCTAATTTTAATATTTTTTTTGTAAAAGTCAAATTTAGTATATCATTAATGCGCATTAATTTTATCATATATATGAATTAACTGTTTAAATATTATTTGCGAAAATCTCTCCCATTTATGAAACATGCCAGTAATTTTTAACTTTAATTTGGATGTATTTTTCCCCCTTGAATTTAAAATTTCAGGTGCTATTATCATTAAGGATTAAAAACAATTTCTTTTTTGCGGAAAAGTGAACATTTACAAAACACTGCTTAAATAAATAGTAAGAATCTGAGGGTGTAAGTACTTGGAATAATTTTTTGTGCAAATAAGAAATAATTTTATGCAGGGAGAAAAAGATGGATACAGAAACAGTTATTTCTACACAGGACAGCCTGACACCAAGTGATACTGTCCACGAAATCAGTGACAAAGTTATGACCGGTAAAGCAGATTATAGTAAAACTAAAATGTTTGTCCTCGCAATTGCTGCCGGAGCATTTATTGCATTCGGCGCACAAGTTTCATTAACAGTAATGACAGGCGATTCAAACATGGGCTGGGGTTTTACAAAACTTATTGGAGCTATGACATTCGCTACAGGTTTGATGCTTGTTACTCTGACAGGTGCAGAACTTTTTACCGGTAATGTTATGATGACATTTGCGGTATTAGAAAAGAAAATCAGTTTGATGAAACTGTTCAGAAGCTGGACAATTGTTTATATCGCAAATTTTGTTGGTTCAATTCTGCTTGCCGGTTTGGTTTATTTTGCAGGAATGGGACATAATGGCGGAGATGCTGTCGGAGTTACAGCTATGCAGACGGCTTTAAGCAAACTTAATCTGACTTTTACAGAAGCTTTCTTTAGAGGTATTCTTTGTAATTGGCTGGTATGTCTGGCTATTTTTATGGCATCAACTTCCAAAAGAGTTATCGGCAAAATATTTGCGATATTCTTCCCGATTATGACATTCGTTGCATCAGGTTATGAACACTCTATTGCAAATATGTTCTTCATTCCTAATGGAATTTTGATGAAACATTTCCCTACAATCGTAGCAGCATCAGGATTTACATCTGACCAGCTTGCGGTTATGACATGGAAAAACTTCTTTATTCATAACCTTATACCGGTTACTTTAGGGAACATTGTAGGTGCATTTGTATTTGTTGTTCTTTTATTTTGGACAGCATATTTAAGAGAAGAACGCAGACAGCATCATTAATTGTTGAATTTGAAAGACCAAACAAATTTGTTTGGTCTTTTTTCTCCCAAAAATGTAGAATAAATATATGAAGAAAAAAATTTTACTGGTAATACTGGCTTTAATATTTATAGCAATCCCTGTCAATGCCGCAAGGAGACAGACAGAACCAATTACTGAACTGGAAGAAATTATTTTAGATTTGCCAGAAAACATTGATGAAGAGGGAATTGAAGTCCCTCAGGCAATTTCTATTACAGAGCAAAGAGCTCCGGTAGAAGAAAAGAGTTTAAAAGAAAAGCTTCAGGATGTATATCATCTTGAAGTTGAAAAATATGACAGACCAACATATTTACTTGAGAATGTTTTCACCCATAAATTCGATGAAAATTCTATAATGGATCATACTCAATTTTGGGCAGGATATAATGGTGATATCGGAATGAGCTTTACGACCGGTAGTATTGGAAGAGAACACATTACGAACCATTATGATATTAATACAATTAATATCGGTTATGACGGCTTTTTGAAAAATAACAATGCTGATTTCAGAATTCTGTTTAACATATCTCCTTATTCCTCAAGAAATGTTATTCAAAATTTATTTGCGGATACGTATATTGCCACAAATAAAATTCCACACCATCGGATTTTAATAGGTAACTCACGCCCGCCTGTCGGTATGGAAGGCAGCTACGGACCGTTCGTCCTGCCATTCATAGCACGTTCACAAATATCCAGAAATTTCGGTACTGTACGTAAACTTGGTGCAAGAGTCTCCGGAAATTACAGTCTCGTTGATTATGATGTCGGTGTATACAGCTCTGATACTTATTTTGAAGAATTTTTTCCAGGAGCTGAATTTATCGGTTGGGTTAATTTCAAACCTCTTGCAAAAACGAACGGAAAATATGGAAACCTAAAAATTGGCGGTGGTCTGCAGGGTGGTCACAGAACTAATAATTACTGTGTAACAGGTGCATATATCGGGTATGAATACAAAAGATTTATGGCAAACATTGAATGGGCAAATGCTAACGGCTATAACGGACTTGCAGGATATTCTACCAACAAGCACGCAAGCGGTTTTTACGCTACCCTTGGTTATATGCTTACTAAAAAGCTCCAAATACTTGCAAGATATGATGAGTTTGATCCAGACCACGATATCGGAAATAACAAAACTCGTGAATACTCTGTTGGTTTAAACTATTTTATCAAAGGTCAGGCATTAAAACTAATTCTCAATTATGTATTTTGCCAAAACGATGGAGCAGCAGATTCTCACCGTATTATGCTCGGAACACAAGTTTTGCTTTAATAATACTATTCAGTTAATACAGGCTTGATATACAAGTACTTTTCGGATATCATAATGGTTGCAAGTAAAGTACTTTATAAAAGGGGATATATATAATGAGTGGACACTCAAAATGGTCAACTATTAAACATAAAAAGGCAAAGACAGACTCTTTAAGAGCAGCTGAATTTCAAAAATTTTCAAGAGAAATTATTGTTGCATCCAAACTTGGCGGGCCTGATCCTGCAGGTAATTTTCGTTTGAGAACCGCTATAGAAAAAGCAAAAGCAGCGGGGCTTCCAAATGATAATATAAAAAGGGCAATTGAAAAAGGTTCAGGCTCCGGCAGTAACGAAAACTATGATGAGATGATTTATGAAGGGTATGCTGCAGGAGGAGTTGCAGTTGTTATTGAAGCAATGACTGATAACAAAAATCGTACCGCAGGTGATATCAGAAGTTATTTTACAAAGTTTAATGGTAATCTTGGAGAAACCGGCTGTGTAGGCTGGATGTTTGATAAAAAAGGTTGTATTACATTTAACAAAGATGATGTTGATTACGAAAAGCTTTTTGAAGCAGCAATAAATCTTGATGCTGATGATATCGTTGAAGAAGAGGATGAATACAAAGTCTACACCTCAGTACCAAATCTCCAGCCTGTAGCAGAAGGCTTGGAAAACGAGGGTTTCAAATCAGTTTCTGCAGAATTTACACGTGTACCTCAAAATACAATAGAAGTTACTGATGAGAAAACTGCAATTAATATAATGAGATTGCTGAGTAAACTAGAAGAACACGATGATGTTCAAAATGTTTATGCGAATTTTGATATCGATGATGAATTAATGGAAAAAATAGAACCATCTATATAAATACAGGAGGAAAAACCTATGATGAACATGATGAATATGATGAAACAAGCTCAAAATATTCAGAAAAAATTAAAAGAAACTCAAGACGAATTAAACAAAATGGATATATCCGGTGAAGCTGCAAACGGAGCAGTAAAAGTTATCTGCGATGGTAAGGGTTTATTCAAATCAATTAAGCTTTCTGCGGAAGCTATCAATCCAGAAAACCCTTCAGCAGTATCTGAAGATACAATAGAAATGCTTGAAGATATTATTACGACAGCTATTCATCAGACATCCAATAAAGCAATTAAAGTTATGGAAGAAAAAATGAAAGCGGTAACCGGCGGAATTTCTATTCCAGGGTTATTCTAGTTGTATTAAAAAGCCGAAAGATATTAACCGTTGCAAGTATTTTAAAAACTTTAATTCAGGTTTAAAAATATGATTTATCCAAAAGCTATAGCAGCATTAATTGAACAATTCCAAAAATTTCCGTCCGTTGGTCCAAAATC
>CAZXQM010000030.1:12570-18891 GCA_964643455.1 uncultured Vampirovibrio sp.
CTATAGCAGCATTAATTGAACAATTCCAAAAATTTCCGTCCGTTGGTCCAAAATCTGCCCAACGGATGGCTTTTCAAATACTTAAAATGCCTGTCACAGAGGTCGAAAAATTTGCAAACTCTGTTATTGAAGCAAAAAGAAGTGCAAAAACTTGTGAAGTTTGCTTTAATATTTCAACCCAGAGTCCGTGTGAAATCTGCGAATCTACAAGCCGTAACCGTTCGGTGATTTGTGTTATTGCTGAAACAAAAGACTTAATTGCTATTGAAAAAACTAACGAATATAGAGGGCTTTATCATGTTTTACAAGGACTTATTTCTCCAATGGACGGTATTGGAGCAGAAGACATCAGGATAAAAGAACTGCTTTCAAGGCTTACAAATGAAGAGGTTCAAGAGGTTATACTTGCACTTTCACCATCAGTGGAAGGAGAAGCAACAAGTCTGTATTTAACAAAACTTATAAAACCGTTTGGCATAAAAATTTCCAGAATAGCCTTTGGTCTCCCTGTCGGAGCAGATTTGGAATATGCAGATGAGGTTACTTTAGCAAAAGCAATAGAAGGTCGAAGAGAATTATAACTGACATAATATTATATCCCTATTACGTTTTGTAACATTTTTATAAATAATAGGCAATTATTTCAACTTTTACGACTTTTTATATTAAACGATGAAAGATAAAAAGGGGGAAGAGAAATTATGGCGATTTTGGGAAACAATGTTGTAAAATTGATAGTTGGACAAGCTTTTGCAAAACATCCGCCGCTAAAAGCTACAGAGGGTGTTTTAAAATGCCACATTATGATGGGTACAAAGAATACAATCTCTAAGAAGTCCGGCAGCATGCGTGATTATTTCTTTGGAATAGCAAAACTTGCCGAGAATAAAGATAGAGCTCCAATAGCAAACTTTTTAAAATCATATTTAGCATAATTAATTATATAATACCATTGAAAGATTTTATGCCGGCATATTTTCCTGCCGCACCAAGATCTTCTTCTATACGAAGAAGCTGATTGTACTTTGACAGTCTGTCTGATCTTGACAGAGATCCGGTTTTAATTAGACCGCAATTAGTTGCAACAGCTAAATCTGCAATAAAATTGTCCTCCGTTTCTCCTGAGCGATGAGAAACAACTACTGCATAATTATTTTTCTGTGCCAGTAAAATTGCATCAAGAGTTTCGGTTAATGTTCCAATTTGATTAGGTTTAATTAATATCGCATTAGCAATTTTTTTATCAATACCTTCTATTAGTCGTTTTGTATTTGTCACAAATAAATCATCGCCAACCAGCTGACATTTATTACCGAGAACTTCTGTAAGATTTTGCCAGCCAAGCCAGTCATCCTGAGCTAATCCGTCTTCAATAGAGATTATTGGATAATCACGTACAAGTCCTTCTAAATATTCAATCATTTTATCAGAGGTCATTTTTTTACCTTCGTTTTTTAAATAATATTGACTTAGTGAACATACACCCCCTGAACATTCTCCTTCTTCGTATAATTCTGAAGCTGCAACATCAAGACAAATTTTTATATTATTAGTACTATAGCCTGCTTTTTCTATAGCAGATATTATAACCTCTATTGCATCATTTGCAGAATTTAAATTTGGTGCAAATCCGCCTTCATCCCCTACAGTTGTTGAAAGCCCTTTTTCATTAAGAATAATTTTCAAGGTATTAAATATTTCTGCACCAGCTTTTAATGCATCAGAAAATGTCGACATACCGACAGGTGATATCATAAACTCCTGAAAATCAAGATTATTGTTTGCATGTGCACCACCGTTTAAAATATTCATAATAGGAGCCGGTAAAATTCTTGCATTTATTCCGCCGAGATATCGGTATACAGGTATATCATGAGATGCTGCAGCAGCTCTTGCACATGCAAGAGAAACCGCCAGAATCGCATTTGCACCTAAAGTAGATTTATTAAAACTTCCATCCATTTCCATCATCAAACTGTCAATAAGCTGCTGGTTGGAAGCATCTTCACCTAACAAATTAGGAGTTATTACGGAATTTATATTATCAACAGCTTTTGTTACCCCTTTGCCTAAATAATCTTCCCGTACATTGTCCCTAAGTTCCTTTGCTTCGTAAATTCCGGTAGATGCGCCTGATGGTACTGAAGCTCGTCCTGTGGAACCATCGATTAATTTAACATCAACTTCTACAGTCGGATTGCCTCTGGAATCAAGAATTTGTCTCGCTTTGATATCTTCAATTTCACACATATTTCGCTCCTCCTTTTTAATGAGAGAATATTAAAAAATAATATTAAAAACTATTCAACAATAAGGTAATAAATATAGATTCTTGTAATTAAATTTTAATAATTTTTAAAATTTCTACAAAAATATAGTAATAATGTGTGCAGTGCAAGGATATTGTATAAAATGCAGGAATAAAGCTCCATAAAAAAAATGTACTTAAAATTTGGAAACACATTTTTATTTTTGTTACAATTTTATTTTGCCTTTTAAGAATAAATTAATATAATATTATTATGAAAAAGCTTTTAATATGTTTTATTTTGTTAAATATAGCACTGCCTTCTCAAGCATTTTTTTGGAATAAGAAGGATAAAGCGCTTGAAAAAGAGTTAGAGGGAAAAGGTTATGCAGGAACATTACCGGATCTCGGCGAAAAAATTGAAAGAAGCAATACTAAGGTTACTGCACCAATTTTCGAACCGCAGGAGAACTTTAATGACCCGGCAGACTTAAAACCGGTACCAAGAGATAATCCTGCATTTATAAATATTATTCAAAAAAAAGATAAAACTATCGAATATACAAATGACGCAAATGAAATAATTCCAATGTTGGAAAAACTCGTGGACTGCATTCAGGATAATGAAAGCCTGCAACTATTTATAACTAAGGCTAATCTGCTTACTCTGAATATAGATAATCTTGCGGAAAAATATGAAGGTAAGCCGGAAAGTTATTACGAATCTTTCCGAAAACTGCAGGAAGTTAATAATTATATAAAAACCATCTCCACTCTTCGCCGTGAAGCCGTTACATATCAAAGATATCTGGCATATTCAACAACGGGTTCTATTTATAATCCTGAAAATATTGCACAACAGCTTGAATATCTGGTAGAAGAACTGACAACAACAATACTTCTGCTAAAAGAGGAAGGATAATAAGCTCTTTATCTTAATTCAATACACGTACAATTATGTATTAGTATTAATTATTCTATCAATACAGGCTTTTGGAGAGTACATCCATTCTCTTTTTGAAATTCTTGAGACTTTGAGTCCTGCACGTTCTATTATTGCCTGTTTTTTCATGTTAGAAATCTTTGAAGAGACTTTATCCTCAACCCCATCGCATTCTATTACAAATTTATCATCCACAACCATATCTGCACTCAAACCTGCAACTTCTACACCGCAAGTAACTTCATGCCCTAAATCACGAAAAGCTTGTGCAACTTCTCTTTCAAAGCTGTTTTTGTAAATATTCTCATCAAAATCATCAGCCCCTCTCAGAGAATACCTGTCCTCATATTCCTGAACATATCCGAGATAGCTTCTCAAAAGACCTTCCGGTAACTCCCGTGGATCTTTAGAAATGAAATTAATCATTTGATATCTTGCACGTGTGATTGCAACATTAAACAAGTTTGGTTTCTGCAAGAAAATCAGACTTTGCGGAAAACTGTTGTTTGCATACGCCCACGAAGTGAGGATAATATCTCTTTCATCCCCCTGAAAAGTATGTGCCGTACCGATTTCTATCTGATGTTTTTCCATCATATATTCGGAAATTACTTTCCTTACAGAAATTTTTAACTGCTCTACCTGCGCACGGAAAGGTGAAATTATACCTATAGTTACAGGATTTTCCGGATTTTTCCTTTCATCTTCTACTATAATTTCGTGTAATCTTTTTACAAGAGCTTCAATTTCCGGAAGATTTCTTGTTGCGTCAAAATCAACTTTACCCTCAGGTACAACAACTGTTTCCAAAACTTTTCTTGTATTGTCATTTCTTTTCATTACACGGATTCTACCACCGTAAAACTCCTTGTTAGAGAAATTAATAATTGGCGGCAGACTCCTGAAATGCTCATCCAGAAGCACCGGATGCATTGAATAGTAGTTTGCAAGATCAAACATGGAATTTGTTCTAAATCTCCACATAAGCTGATACCGGTCATTAATTCCATACTTTGAAAGAAATGATTGTTCCTTTGCTTTTTCCAAGAAAGAGAGATGCGGCAATTGCTTGTCATCACCTACCACTACAGCTTTTTTTGCTCTGTATAAAATCGGGAAACAGCTTGCAATATCACACTGGGAAGCTTCATCAATAATTACTACATCAAATAATCCCGGTTTCATCGGCAAGGAACCTGATACAGCGTAAGTTGTAACGCACCAACAAGGAAATGCCTCAAGGAGCGGTTTAAAATCCTCTGTTTCCAGTAATCTGTTTTGAAGATTTTTCTTTTTTTCAACCAGTGATTTTGAATGAACAAAAAGCCTCTGTCGTTTTACCGGATCTTGCATCAAACTCTTAAGAGCCTGCCTGCGTTTAGTCTTAAGAATATCAACAGCAAGACGTCTTTGTTTCTTTTTCATATTTCTTATCTGTTCGGATAAAACATGAATATTTCCGGTATTTTGAATCTCGGTTTCAATCATTCTCGCACGGCAAATGAGTTTTGCATATTCCAATTCATTTTTCAACGTTGC
Organism: uncultured Vampirovibrio sp.; assembly: GCA_964643455.1. Taxonomy (GTDB): domain Bacteria; phylum Cyanobacteriota; class Vampirovibrionia; order Gastranaerophilales; family Gastranaerophilaceae; genus CAG-196. Next base: position 17,301 of record CAZXQM010000030.1, read on the forward strand.
AAGGTTTTCGTTATTAATATCAAAATTATTGACCCGAAGTATCCTTTTCAGGTTCCCGATTGCCGATATATTTTTTATACCGGTTAAGAAACCTGATTTTTCCATATTTTCACTCAAAGAGTTTATTGAATTTTCAACAGTTTTTATTTCATCCTCTTTTAGAATATTTTTGATAAAAACCGGATTTAAATGCATAGGTTTTTCTAAATCTATTTGATCTTTTAAACTTGTCCATTCTCCTTCCAGTTTGATAATCATTTCAGATTTCTTTTCCAAATCCGCAATGGCTTTTAGGAGTTCTTCCATATCAGAAACATCACAAAGAATTGAATTTTCAGCACCTTCATCCAAATCAACCTTGTTAGCAAGCAGGTCTTGAAGCTGCATTGAAAGTTCTTTCTGGTAATTTAAACGTCCTGCTCTCAAAGCAAGGAAAGGTGCACCAAGTTCATTAAGTCTTTCTGCCACAACATCAACCGCCTTATCCATTCTGGAAGCGACAAGAACGGTTTTTCCATTGGCAATAAGATGTGCTGCCAAGTTCACAATTGTTTGAGACTTACCTGTTCCAGGAGGTCCAAATACAGAAACCAGTTTTGCATTTTCTACGTTCTTAATTACATTTAACTGTGCATCCGATAAAGATAAAGGGGTCACAGGGAAAAAGTCTGCAAGAGTCTTTTGCTGACTGTCAGTCGGTTTCGACTGAGTATATTCTTCGTTTACAAGATTAAGTACTGTTTCACGATAAATCCCGCTCGGTTTTTCTGCAATTTGCGTTAGTTCATGAAGCACTCCTGCCGTTACGGTCGGACGTTTTGTTAAAATTATTGCACACTGGTTTGTGAGACTTATTTTTTCAAGCTTTATCTGTGTTTTTTTCGCGCTTTCTTCTTCCTCAATTATTTCATCAATATTATCAGCCCCGACTTTTTCGTTATAAAAATCCTTTGTAATATTATCTTCTGTAACGGAATTTGCAGGATTGAGAGAAACATCAATATCCGGAATAATCGATTTAAGTGTCGTTAAAAATATATCCAATTTTTCTTGTGTAATTGGTACAGACGGTACCACATCCAGAAGCCCTTCCAAAAGCTGCTCTGTCTCATCCTCATCATCATTCTTTTTCATAAGCGCAGTAAGTGCACCTGTATTCAGAGAAATAAATTCATCCGTGAGCATACAGTTGATATTGACTCCGTTTCTTTCCAGCCTGCATGGTGAATAAAGAAGCGGGGTCAAAAACTCGTTTTTCTTTCCTGATTTGGACTTGCCGACAAGAAATAAATAACCGTAAATTAAATACTTATCTTTCTGGCTTGTTTCTGACTGAATCATAAGTTCTGTTAATTTTGGATCAGAACCCTCCAGACGAATATATTCAAGACCTTTTGTAAACAAAGTGTCTTCTTCACTCAGAAAAATCCATTTATTATCCTTATCAGCCTTTAGATTTCTAAATGTTGAACTTTTGACTTCTTCTCGCACACAATCGTGAAGATACTGACTGAGTTTTTTTATAAAACTGTTATTAAATGCTGAATTAATTGCTCTTGTTGCTTCTTGTAACATGTTGTCTCTCCGGAAT
>CAZXQM010000031.1:0-18495 GCA_964643455.1 uncultured Vampirovibrio sp.
CATAATCGTCTTCTATATCACCCGGAATAATTATATTATCTCCACGCTTAATTTTCTTGACCTTTATTTGTGCCTTTTCCTTCAGTGGAATTGATTTGAAACCGAGAATCGGCGGCATGCTGAAACTTGAAACAGAAGGCGCAGCTTTCGCAACCGTCATCTGCGGACGTACGTCCCTAGTCGTGATATTATTAATCATACAAACCTAACCTATATTTTTCTAACCTTACTTATATAAAGTCATTCTTGCGCCAAAAATTGCCAAATTTATAAACAAAAAATGTCATTTGTAATAAAAGTTTACAAATGACATTGATATTAATTAAAAATATTACCATCATTTATAAATATGACTTCAAATTATATCTCTTTAAAGCTTCTTCAATACAATTTCGTATATTATGCTTTAAATAAAATTTGTTTTTTGTATATTGCTGCCATTCAGACTTTGTAAAAGGAAGCTTATCTTTTACTGAAAGCTCTATCGATTCGTGATAACGAGATTCTGGAGATGCGCTTTTATATATGCCAAAAGAATCTTTCGGATATTGTGACTTTAGATGATTAATTTCAGATTCTGATTCATCTAAAAATGGATAATAATATTCTGTTTTATTTATATAGTCAACACGCTTACCTGTAGATTGGGTTTCAAAGTTACTTGATCCCCATAATCCTTTGAAATTTGTTTGACGTTTAATACTACTAGAATTGAAGTTGGAAATGTTAATTGGTGATATTTGCATATATATACTCCTTTCAAACTAATTTTACTATTAAGATGAATTAATAGCTCAATTTTGTTAAAAAAATTTACTGAACTTAATCAATTTTGTTACTAATTTAGAATACTAGGCTATTGAAAATAAATTATATTTTTGTTAGCATTATTAAGGAAATTGCTTAATAAAAATTTACTTAATATTTCGTAATATTTGGGGATAGACAGTTAAATTTTTTTTGTGTGTAGTTTTTATATATATAGAAACCATGTGTGTAAGGAGTTCATCTTATGAAGGTTAATTCGATTAATGCTGATTATTCATTTCTGAAAGCAGGTGGTGTGAACACCCGCGTTAAGAAAACAAGTAATACAGGAGATAGTTTACCACTACCGGCGGGTATGTCGATGATATCTTTCAGAAGCGGAAATCCCAGACATATAGCACATATGGTATCAGAAGAACCTCTCTTCGGTTTTAATGGCGGCGGTGTCGGTACAGTTGTTCACGATTACAACTTCTTAGATAATAAGGACGTTGATAAAATTATAAAACTTATCCCAATGTATAATCAGGAGGTTGATTATAAAAAAGACATTGACCCTAAAACAGGCAAAGTAAAACATCCTGTCGGTCAGAATGTAAAAGTGAGATATATCCCAAAGAATCTTCCCGCAGACCATCCGTTTAAAGGTAAAGAAGGAACTCCGTTTATAACCGGACAAGCAATTGATAACTCAACAGATATTGTTAAGTTTTTGAAAGAACAACAAAAAAAGATCTTCCTTCTTGAAGAAGTTAAGTCTTCAAATATGAACTGGGGCATGGAAGAGAAGGTTCCTATAAAAATGTTCAGAGCACAAAAAGACGAACATTTGAGAGAAATAATGAAAGACAAAGGTCTGGGAAAAGAACTTCAGGATAAACTGGAATTTGTATTCACCTATGTTGATTCAACTGCAAGCATGCCAAAACAGTATGCAGATGATTTTAGTTATTCAAGTTTAAGCGGTACATCAGATTTAGAAAAAAGATTTGCCTCAGGATGGAAGGGGCAAGCTTATGCAAAAGAATCCAAAGCAACAATAGAATTATTACCGGCTTTGAAAGAAAAATATAATATTGATCCAAGATATATATTATGTTCAGACGGACAACCGATGTTTGCAATGCATTATGCCGCACAGAAAAATGCCACAGGTGATGCATACTGGCAGAATAAATTTCTGGGCGGAGTCGGTCACAATATGAACGCAGGTTATGACCAGCCTATGGGAGCAAGACAGGCTATTGTTAACCTTGGAGCAACTAAAGAAGAGATATTAAAAATACAAAATAGCCAGAAATATATTGATGCCGTAAAAAACGGAGAGGAAGAAAAATTCCTGCGGGAAACTGTCTTAAAAAACTTTGTCAGACCAAAGAGTGGCATGAATGCCTATAATGTTGCTGTTCATTATGCAAAAGCCGGATATGTTCCGATGTTGACAACAGTTTCCGAAGGATATCATGATTCATTAATAAAAAATGACTTAGTTTCCAATATGTATGATGATTTGATTAAGCTGGATGAACTCGGCAAATTTAAGGGTTTAACAAATCCTCTGACAGATCCGAACGTAACGCCGTTCGCAGACAGTATTTTCCTTCCTGGCTTTAAAAAAGATGTTAAATTAAAACTTGCTGACGGTTCTACCGTCACGGTAAACAAACTACAGCATTTTGACAAAAATAAATGTGATTTAAAAACCGTACGTGAAGTAAAACGTCAAAATAAAATTAATCTTTTGGAGAGATTTAATCCGAAATTTATAAATGCACAATATTTAGATGACAACGGTAAAATTGCCGGTAAACCTGATCAGGGAAGAATGAAGATTTTAACCGGATTTCCGGAAAAAACTGCAAAATTATACGGCGGAATTTCTGATGAATATTTGACAAAGCTTAAAAACGGTAAAGATGTAAAACTTGTTGTAAGCTGGGGACGCGGCGACCTTCAGAAAGGCATGGACACCGTAATTGATTCTTTTGAAAAATATATAGAAAAACATCCTGATGATAATGCGATATTACTTCTTGGCGGTCCTATGGAGAATGATGAAGCAAAGGCTGTTATAGAAAAATTCCAATTAGCAGAATCGAAGCCTAACCTTAAAGGAAGAATGCTATTTTCAGAAGGCTGGGCTCCTGGTAAAGACTGGGCGATGTGTGCAGATGCAGCACTTCTTCCTTCAAGGTTTGCACCTTGTGAATTAACGGATTTAGAGGCTAAAAAAGCCCTATGTACACCCATTGTTCCTAACGTTCAGGGTATGGCACAGAAAAACTTTGATCCGTCGATACCGGAAGAAGCTAAACTAATGGATGCATATAAAGGCAAGCACGAATACTTTATGAAAGAAGAAGATGCTCTCAAAGCTGCAAATGAAAATGCTAAAAAAACATTTGAAAAAACAAAAGAAAAACTCGTTAAAGAAATTAGCAGCAAATACAAAGGTCAGGTAAACGAAGAAATTCCCGCAGAATTGTTGAAAGAGACCCTTGAAGGAAATGAAACTTACCAAAAAGCTTTCAGAAAACTCAAAGATTCAGTAATTTCTGATGATTTAGCAGAATGTCTTGAAAGAGCCTTGATTACAGACAGAAACAGCAAGAATGCTGAAACAATTCTCGCTAATCAAATAAAAGCTGATTATACTTGGTATGGCAACGGCTGGTTAAGCAAAACAGGTAAATCATCTGGAGATCTGTATTTTGAATACCATTTCAATAACCAAGGTAAAAATATTTCCAAAAAAGATTTAATACAACTTGATTTCTCCGGACTGGGTGCAGAAACTTCCAGAAGCGGTCACATTCATTTCAACGGAAAAGCCAAAAAGATTGCTACAGCAGCACTCGGTCTGGCTGCTCTTGCCGGTGTGGGAATTACCGGATATAAATTTGGCTGGTTCTCTCCTAGGTTTGAAGAGAAAAAACCTTACGGACATCTATCTTGTGTAGGATAGGATAAATGCTACAGAGATAGCAAATAAAACTGCAAGCTTTACACTCAAATATATTTTTTCAGGATTGGAGCGAATAATAATTTGCAAGGTGGAATAATACTTTTAAAATATAGTTAACCTGATTATTCTATCCACCCTTTGCGCAAGAAGTGTTTTTATTATAAAATCGATATATGATTCTAAAAACTTTTATAGAACCGCCTATAGGTAATAATAATTACTTAATAATCGATGAACAATCTAGAGAAGCTGCTCTTATCGATTGTTCTGCAATTGATAAAGATATTCAAAACGCCATCGAAAAAGAAGGTGCGACACTTAAATATATTCTTCTCACTCACGGACATTTCGACCATGTTGCAGGAATAAGAAATAACCCTGACATTAAAGTCGTAATGAATGAACAAGATATGAACTGGCTTAAAAAAGTTAATCAATTTATGCCAATGTTTGGAATGCCGGAAATGACAATTCCGAGAATTGATACTTTTGTAAATGACGGTGACACTATTAAACTTGGAAATCTGGAGATAAAGGTTATTCATACACCGGGGCATACGCAAGGCGGTGTTTGCTACCTTGTTGAAGATAAGCTTTTCACCGGTGATACGATTTTTAGAGAAAGCGTCGGACGATGCGATTTGGAAGGCGGCAACTTTAATCAAATTGTAGAAAGTATTGAAAATAAAATATTCACACTTCCTGAAGAAATTTCGATTTATCCCGGGCACGGCAAAATGACTTCTGTAGGCTGGGAAAAAGAACATAACAGGTTTATGTAGAATGAAAATCCACACAATTAATAATACAAATTTTAATGCCAGAATTAAAACCGCAAGTATATTAGAAACCACAACCGGTAAAGCCTTTGAAAATAACGGTATTGAGGGAATGAAAGAAGTTTTTTTGGCTCTTAATAAAAAACCGATGAAAGCACCAGGTTCACGTGGTTACAGGTATTATGCAAAAGAACTAGGCAATAAAATAATTGAAAAATATCCGCAAATAAAAGAAGCCACGGAAGAAATTAATTCCATAATCAACAAAAATCCGCATATCAAAAAACAAGATTTGAGAACAAAAGTTAAGCCATATATTGACAAACTGGGCAAAGAAATTGATATAGAGGTTTAGACGATGAATAAATGTAAGATTACTGTCTTAAGAAAAACTTTTCAAGAGGACTTGGTCAGAGAATACGGTGTAGAAAATCTGACTCCCTGTCCAATGCTGAGAGAAGGTCAAGTTTTTTATGCTGATTACTCCTGCCCAAAAGGTTTTTGTAACGAAGCCTGGAAAGCTATCTATCAATACGTTTTTGCACTCGCCCATGGTACCGGAAGAAACGGAGAATTATTTTATTACGGTGACTGGATAAGAAAACCCGGCGTTGCAATTTGTTCCTGCAATGACGGTTTGCGTCCGGTAATTTTCAAAATCGAAGCTACTGACAAAAAAGCCATAATAGATTATGAAAACGTAAATTAATTCTTATTTTCGATTACTCAGAACTTCAACACGCCTGATTATTATTTTGCCAATTGCCATAAATGAACAAAATATATAACCGAAAAAGCTTATAGCACAACTGACAATGTATTAAAGATTTATTTTTCTCTGGCTTTTTTATATGCCTGCATAATAATATTTCGGGCTTGTATCGCCTGATCGTGGCTTAGAGGCGGCACGCCCTTAAGCGGATATTCAATTTTTAAATTTTCATATTTTGGTATTGCCATATCGTGATAAGGCAATACGTCGAGCGCAGCAATATTATGCAAACCGGCAAGAAATTCACCCAGCTCCGTCAAATATTCTTCTTTAAAAGTAATTTCCGGAACAACAACATGTCTCACCCAAATCGGTTTTTTTATCCCAGACAAATATTTTGCAAACTCCAGAATATTTTTATTTGAATGCCCTGTAAGTTTTTTATGTTCTTCATCATCAATATGCTTGATATCCAGAAGTACAATACTTGTATATTTCAAAAGTTCATCGACTTTTGTCGTATTATTTTTATTAAACAAAACACCTGAAGTATCCAGAGCCGTATGGACACCCATTTCCGAAGCTTTCCTGAAAAGTTCGGTAACAAACTCCATCTGGCACATTGGCTCTCCGCCCGTTACCGTAATTCCACCGCTGCAAAATTCCTTAACCTTCTCATACTGGTCAAATATTTCTGAAACAGACATTTTTTGATTTTCTTTAAATTCCCAAGTGTCAGGATTATGGCAATACTGGCATCTCATAGGGCAGCCCTGCGTAAAAACAACAAATCTTATACCGGGACCGTCTACGGTTCCGCAACTCTCTATTGAATGAATATTTCCGTATATCTCTTTTGACATATAATATTATCCTTTCACGCAACTGTCTCCGGAAGGAGAGCAATTAATCCCTATCTGACCTTATTCTCTTTTCCGTTTATAAGACGTTTAATATTTTCTCTGTGCAAATATACAATATAAATTGCTCCCAAAGCGCAATAACCTACATAAGCTAACGGCGCATGAAGAAAATACATTACAAAAGGAGATAAAATCAAAGCTATTATAGAACCTACAGAAACATACTTTGTAGTATACGTAATAATTCCCCATACTAATGCAATTATAAGCCCGGCAATCCAGTTCAAAGCTATAATTGTACCAACCCCTGAAGCTACGGATTTTCCGCCCTTAAACTGTAAAAATACGGATTTACTATGACCTATAATAACTGCAACAGCCGCAATAACAGGAATTAAACCGATAGAAAGAGCGGTTGTCGCAAAGATTTTTGCAACAATAACAGGTAAAGCACCCTTAAGAGCATCCAGCAACATTACCAGAAAAAAGTAATTTTTACCAAGAACCCTTTTAACATTTGTGGCGCCTGTTGAACCGGAACCTACCGTTCTAATATCCTTACCTGTTTTTGCCTTTACTATCAAATATCCAGTAGGAATTGAACCTATTAAATAGGCAACTACTGCTGCAAGACATACTTCAACATATAAATAAGACATTAAATTATCCTCCGAGTCTTTATTATACCGCAAATTTTATTATACTAAAACATTTGCAAATTAGATAGATATCATTTAAAATCGATATATGGATTATCATTTTTTGGATAGCTTTATTGATACTGAAAATGTAAATTTACCGCAATCCGGCAGTATAAATCCCTTTTTATGGAAAAATAATTATGCGGAAATCACAAAAGCTCTTGATTTTTTGAATTCAAAAGATACTTTTCTTTATATTCACGGTTTTCTCGGTACCGGCAAAAGACAATTTATAAACTATATTTCGACATTTTTAAACAAAGATGTTATTGTTTTGGAATATTATTGCAAAGCTTCCACTGTCTGTGATGATATATTGCTTTCATTTATTGATTTGATAGAAAAAAATACCTTGTCAAAGACTGTAAGTATTAATACAAAAATTACAACACTTACAGTTAAGCTGCTGCAATATGTTTCTTCTATTAAAAAACCTTTCGTTATAATAATTCATTCTTTCGATGATATAGAAGAAAATAACCGCACTCGGGTAACGGAATGCCTCGAAACTCTTGCTTCAAACCCAAATGTTAAAATTATAGCTTCTACAAGAGCTATGATTCCCGGAGCTTTCGGAAATATCAAAGTAAATAAGAAAATTTTTTTGAAAGCTTTTTCTAAAGAAATTTTTAAAGATTTTATTAATTCTTATAAAATTACCTGCACAGAAACCGTATTGGATGATTTTTACAAATATACAAGAGGATATTACTATTACACTGCCCTAGCGTTAAAAATTGTACAGGCAATGAAAATATCTTTAAGCGATTTTCTCGCAAAATTAACTTCTTCCAACATGAACTTTGATTCTTTTCTTGGATTAACCTACATAAACCTGATTCCGACGACAATTAGAAATTTTTTCTGGTTTTTAAGAACAATAAGACACGGAATTTCAATCAATGCACTTGCTATTTTTGAATTATATGATGAATTTTCACTTGAATACTTAAAATCCAATCTAATGATTTTTCAATCAGGCGAAATGGTATACGTCCAAGATTATTTCCAGCAAAATATTGACATTTCAATACCGACAAAAACAGAAATTAAATTACATAAATATATTATAAGTATTTATGAAAAACAGTTAAAAGCACCTTTACAAACCCGTGAGATAATGATTTCCCGGCAAGCTCTCAGAGCGGAAATTGAGTACCATAACAAAAGGATAGCTGAAATCGAAAGTGGAAAACAGTCTCAAGCAGAAATAGTTCAAACTGTTACAGCTCATATACCGACAGAAAGTGCTGAAAAATCTCCAACAATTGATGAAAAGTTGAAGCATACAAAAAAATTAATTGAAGAAAAAAAGATTACTGATGCAATTGAAGTCTATACAGAAATCTTAAATTCGCCGGAAATTGATCTGCGTACTCTTATTGATACCAGAATGTCACTGGCAAAACTCTATAAAGAAATCAACAACTACTCAATGGCACAGCATTATTACGAACTTGTTGAAATATTTTATAAAAAACATAACGAAGTTATAAATTTAAATTATCTTTATTATGAGCTTACCGATTTGTACTTCTTAATGTATAAAAACGAACGTGCAATAGAAACAATTAAGAAAGTTATTTATTCTGTCGATACGCCGCAATCCTTAATGGTATCTGCCTGCACACTTCTTGGAAATATATATACCGATATAGGTAATCCGGATGAGGCATATTCTTATTATCAGAAAGCTCTGGAATCGCTGGATGAAAACACAGATAACGCTACGCTTGCAGAACTATATTTTAAATACGCACTTGCAAATGATGACAGAAAAGACGAGAAAAATGCACTTGAATATTATTCCAAATGTATAACAATAGCCGGTAATAACCCTTATAAAGCGCTTGCTTATTCAAACCTTGGTTCATGCTATTACGATAACGAAAATTACTCAGACGCAAAAGATTGTTTTTTAAAAGCTTATAATCTGGAAAAATCAAAAAATAACTATGACGGAATTTTCTATACAGCTTCTTACCTTGCTAAAATCTGCCAGATCGAGCATGATAAAAAAGCCATAGATTATCTTCTTGAAGCTAAGCAAAGTGCAGAATTTATAAATGAAGATTTTTATCTCTTAGAAGCCACTCTTGCACTGGGGGATTATTACTATAATAATATTTCATTAAACAAAAAAGCCCTAATAGAATATTTTAAGGCACGCAGGCTTGCGCAAACACTTGGAAGTTCAATAGATATATCAAAAATCGAAAACAGAATTCAAGATATGAAATTGCGTATAGCTAAAAATATTTTTGAGGATATTGAGAAAAAGTATGGATAAATTTGAAATTACAGCAGATTTTGAAAAATTTAAAAGTGTTTTTCTGGAATTAAATTCCGGTCTGAATCTTATTTCTAAAAATGACGAAAAATATCTATTTGAAAAGCATATTTATGACTCTCTTGCAATAAAATTATTTCTTGAAAGATATGGAATTACAAGCGGTAAGATTCTCGATATAGGGTGCGGCGGCGGTTTTCCTTGCATTCCTATTGCAATTGAATATCCTGAATTTAAAGTTGCAGGCATAGATAGCATTAGAAAAAAAATTAACGCAATCAGTCAAATAAAAGCAGCTTTAAATATTAAAAATCTGGAAGTAATATGCGACAGGGCGGAGAATCTTAAGGGGAAAAAATTTGATATAATAACAAGCCGTGCCGTTGCTGATTTAAGTAAAATCTGCGAATATGCTCTTCCGCTTCTAAAAAAGAGCGGTTATTTTGTTGCATATAAATCCAGAAAAGCTCCGGAAGAGATAGAAAATGCCGGAGAAATTTTAAACAAATTTAACGCAAAAATAATAGATATTATAACTTACACACTTCCACTGGAGGAAGTATACAAAAGAAACCTTGTTATTATAACTTTTTCATAACAATTTATCATTAAAAAAGACCCGTTTCGGATACTTTTGTCAATGCTTTGTTAAGAAAATACTCAGCAAGAGAATTCGGATAGACTTCTTTTTTAGCCTCTTCTTTACTATACCATTTTGCAAAATCAACTTCCGCCGAAAGTATAAAATTTTCACTTTTCGTCTGAACAATAAAATTATTCAAAAGTGAATTTGATTTCTCAAAAAACTTACTTTCATTAAATTGCAGCGATTCAATTTCTAATGCTGTTTCTTCTTTTAATTCCCGCATCACTGCCTCTTCCAGACTTTCCCCTATGTTTACATACCCCGCAACAAGAATATTTTTGTCTTGTCCGTACTGCTTTATGAGAAGAGCTTTTGAAAAATCAGGATTAAAAACAACCATACTTACTGCAGAATTAAATATCGGAAATCTAAACTCCTGGCAATTTTCGCAATAAGCAACTAAACCTTCGCTTATTCCACAGTTAAAGCACTCTTTTTCCGTAAGTTTTTCACCGCATTTATAACAATAATTCATTTTAAAATATCTTTTATTTTTCCGATTACAAATTTAATTGCACCTCTGTTTGATACAAAAACATTTTTGCATGCGTTTTTTGCCTTGTCATAAATTTCCCTGTTTTCAAGCAGAGTATTTAAGTACGCAAAAAATTCATCAGTATCTTTAACAACCTTGCCGGCACCGGATTTGCACAAAACTTCATAAATATCTTTAAAATTGAACACCGCAGGACCTGATACAACAGGTTTTTCAAAAATAGCAGCTTCCAGCGGATTATGACCGCCGGTATTATTGAAACTTCCGCCGATAAATGCAATATCACATACAGAATACATCTTCTTTAATTCGCCAAGAGTATTTAAAATTATTACATCAACTTTATCAGAAAATCCTGCATTTTCTGATCTTAGCCCAAATGACAATTCGTATTTTTTTAATAGAGTTTTAATCTCTTCAACTCGTTCAAGATGCCTCGGGGCAATTAAAAGTTTTAAATCATCATATTTTTGTTTAAGTTTCTTATAAGTTGTAATAACAATCTCATTTTCAGATTTATGAGTACTTCCGGCAAGCAAAATCCTATATCCTGACTGAGAAATGTCAACATTTTCTTCCACAGGCTCAATATCAAATTTAAGATTTCCCATAACCTCGGTTTTTTCCTGAGACACACCGATAGAGATAAATTTATCCCTGTCTTCAGAGCTCTGCGCATAAACAGCTTTGTAATTATTAAAAACTTTTTTGAAGAATAATTTTGCCCTTTTATATGATGGATATGACAAATCCGAAATTCTTGCATTTATCATTATAAGCGGAATATCTCTTTTTTTGCAGCTATATGCAAAATACGGCCATATTTCTGTCTCCGTTATAATTGAAATATCAGGATGAAGTTTGGACAAAAATCTCTTAACCGGAATAGGATTATCAAAAGGTAAATAAGTTATATAATCTGCAATATTTTCAAATTTTTTTTGAGCAACCTGCTGACCTGCGTAAGTAAAAGTTGTTACAACAAGTTTATACTCAGGAAAATCAGAACGAATTGATTTCAAAAGATTTTCTATTGCAAGAGCTTCCCCCACTGAGCAGCAATGTATGTGAATTATTTTATCATCATTGTCAAATTGTTTTATGCCGCCAAACTTTTCCTTCCAACCGTGAGATTTTTTATGGATTACACGTTCGACAAAATAAAACGGAAGGAATAAATAGAACAAAATTGTAATTATAATTTCCAGAAGAAGCATTTTTACACCTATTGATAATATTTATCAAGCCATTTTGTCGGTTTGACATATCTGAGTCCGCCTTTACCCATAAACCCGTTATAAGCCTGTTCCGGAGTCGGGCGTCCATGAAATACAATAATTTTTGCATTAACAGGGTCTTTTGGTTCTAAAAAGAAATTCAACGGGAACGGTTGCAGACAGTTTCTTTTAAAACTTACACACCAAGATTTATCCCAATATTTCAAAATACCTTTTTTCTGCATTTCATAAGAAAGAAATGCCTGCTCATTTTTATAATCATGCCTGATTTCGTTGCCTAATTTGTAGAAATTTTCCAGCACTTCAGGATATTTTCCGACTTCAAAGCGAAAAACCGAAGAATTGCCAATAATGTCATCAGGGAAATCCCAGTCTTTCACAATTAAAAACTCACCTGGCTCTTCAAAAAACGGAGTAAGATCGCTTCGTATTACAATATCCAAATCCAAAAACAGAGCAGTACCTTCTAAATCCGCAAGTTTTTTGTTAAAGAGCGATAACTTTCTCCAGCCTTTATCTCCAATATTAGGATTATCTTCGTAAGGCGGAAGCTCTCTTACTTCAATACCTTCGCTAAGACCGTCCTGATTATCCGTAAAACAGACAAAGCGGTGCGGCAGTTTAAGATTTTTTTCTACCATGTGATAAAGCCTGTTTACGTATTCTGCTCCAAACTTTGTACCCCACTTGATACAAATAACGTTATACGTCATACTCCCTCCTGAAAAATTACAACACAAGTATTATATTACAAAAACAGGCAACAGTAAATCCCGGAAAAGACATATTTTTCAACCATAAGATTATCCGTAATATTCTAGATTTTGTCTGCAAAAAGCATAACAGACGTTGCCTATACCAGAGCTGATTCAAGCTCCGAAGCATATTTGTCAACATTTCTTGCCCAATAAGAATTAACATTACCACTATCCGTAGGATCGGAAACCGGACAATATTTAGCATTAATCTGATATAATTTTGTTAGCGGTCGTTTGTTATTATCGACATATCCTGCCTTTAAGAATCTAGCCATATCACCGATGCATTCCGCAACTGAACTGTAAGTCTTGAATGTCGTAGAACCGGAAACTCTTACTCCGCCTACATTATTTTTTTCTTTTGCAAGTTTACTTGTACCAGCCGCTGTTTCATTCATAGCAATGCCGACAAGAACAGAAGCACTTATACCGTATTTATTCTGTGCATCAATAAATGCCTGTCCCTGTCCTTCAAGAACACCTTTACCTTTTAAATAGTTATTCAAATCGGAAGCAGTACCCTTATAAAGCTTCGTAATATCTCTCGTATAATTGCCATAAACCTGTTTCATTTCGGAATCTGTCATCTCTGTCCAGTTTTTACTCTTTGCTGATGTAAGTGATGAAGCTGCGGCTTTTGTTGATACATCCGATGTCGAAATTTCAGAATCTGTCATCTCTGACCTATTTTTACTCTTAGCGGATGTAAGTGATGAGGCTGCGGCTTTTGTTGATACATCCGATGTCGAAATTTCGGAATCTGTCATCTCTGACCTATTTTTACTCTTAGCGGATGTACGCGACGAAGTTGCCGCACTTGTTGATACACCCGATGTCAAATTTGATAATGTTGAAGAATCCTGTCCGCTAAAACTAAATGAATAATCAGTATTCTGAATCTGAATTTTAGAAACCGTATCTGAAACATCGCCGGTAGTCGTTTTTACAAACATATCTCCTATATTTAAATCAGAATAAGAAGGTCCCGTCCACTTATCAGTAGGAAAAAGTTTTTCCATATCAAACGTCATATCAGGCAATTGAGGCATTGCAATATCAGGCATCAGAGGAAAAACACTTGCCGTAAACATCACATTAGGATACGTATACATCATTGTCGGGAAAGGAGTAAAATAGTTATTAAAGAAAGGATTAGACCAGCTGTTAAAAGACCAGCCCCAGTTCATACCGCCCCAAAACGGATTATTGTTAAAAACTCCGTGCATAAAACCATGTGTGAAATTGTGCCAGAAATTATGTGCGCTCATAGATATCCCTGTTGTATCCCTTACATATATAAAGTATCCGTCTCTTCTAAAATTGACTTTTGTAATAAAAAGTTACATTCCTGCTTAATTTACCTTACTGTCTTTTTTTGATATAATGAAATAATAGGAGAGAAGGAGAACTATGAATAAAAATCAATCAATAGGGATGTACGTAATCTTGGGGATTATGGTTCTTGCATTTATTTCAATGCTTTTATCCGGACCTACTTCAAGTACACAGGAATTGTCATATACAGCTTTCTTACAAAAAGTTGAGAATAAAGAAATTAAAAGTGTTGATATCGGAAAAGATTCTTTAATAGCACTTCCTGTTAACCAACCGGAGACAAGCAAATCAAATACTAATCCTTTGTACGGTGAGGTTAAGCCGCCTAAATTACAATACAAAGTGCAGCTTCCGGAAAATTCTGATATACTTAATAAACTTCAGGAAAATGATGTTGAAATAAGTGCAAAACGTTCAAGTGATTCAAATTCTGCTTTCAGCATGGGCTCATCATTAATCACAATCCTACTTGTTCTAGGGTTTATTATGCTTATCATTAAATCCATTCAGGCAGGCGGTGCACAGGCAATGTCTTTCGGGAAAAGCAGAGCAAAGATGCTTATGGATAATAAAGTTAAAACAACTTTTGCGGATGTTGCAGGTATTGATGAAGAAAGAAAAGAACTTGAAGAAATTGTTGATTTTTTAAAGCATTCTGATAAATATGTAAAGCTGGGTGCAAAAATTCCTAAAGGCGTTTTACTTGTAGGTGCTCCCGGTACCGGTAAAACTCTTATGGCAAAAGCTGTTGCCGGAGAAGCCGGTGTTCCGTTTTTCTCAATAAGCGGTTCTGATTTCGTTGAAATGTTCGTAGGGGTCGGCGCTTCACGCGTAAGAGATTTGTTTGAACAGGCAAAAAAGCACCAGCCTTGTATTGTTTTTATTGACGAAATCGATGCAGTAGGACGTCAGAGAGGTGCCGGTCTT
Source organism: uncultured Vampirovibrio sp. (assembly GCA_964643455.1). Taxonomy (GTDB): domain Bacteria; phylum Cyanobacteriota; class Vampirovibrionia; order Gastranaerophilales; family Gastranaerophilaceae; genus CAG-196. Next base: position 14,479 of record CAZXQM010000031.1, read on the forward strand.
GGCGGCGGGCATGATGAAAGAGAACAAACCCTCAACCAGTTGCTTGTAGAAATGGATGGATTTGACGAAAATACAAACATTATAATTCTCGCGGCTACAAACAGACCTGATATTTTGGACAACGCCCTGCTCCGTCCGGGAAGATTTGACAGACAAATTGTTATTAATAAACCGGATGTATTGGGAAGAGAACAAATTTTAAATGTTCATGCAAAAAATAAACCGCTTTCAAAAGAAGTTGATTTAAAAACTCTGGCAAAACGTACACCAGGGTTCACTGGTGCTGATTTGCAAAACCTTCTTAATGAAGCGGCATTGCTTGCTGCGCGGCATGATAAAGCTGAAATTGAAATGCCGGATCTGGAAGAAGCAATTGATAAAGTTATGGCAGGACCTGAAAAGAAAAGCAGAATTATATCAGATGAGGAAAAAGAAAATACTGCTTATCACGAAGTCGGGCACGCACTCCTTGCCAAGCTTCTCAAAAACTGCGATCCTCTACATAAAGTTTCTATTATTCCTAGAGGAATGGCACTGGGTATAACACTGACACTGCCTGAAAAAGACCATCTTACAATGCGTAAAAACCAACTTCTGGATAGAATTACAATGATTCTGGGCGGACGTGTCGCTGAAGAACTTATCTACGGCAAAGATAATGTTACAACTGGAGCTTCAAACGATTTAGAAAAAGTTTCTGCTCTTGCAAGAAGCATGGTTACAACTTACGGTATGAGCGAAAAAATGGGGAATCTTGCATACGGAAAAGAGCAGGAGCATATATTTATGGGTAGAAATTTCGGTAATACAAGAGATTTTTCGGAAGAAATTGCTGCTGATATTGATAAAGAAGTCAAAAAAATTGTTGATGCACAATATGAACAGGCAAAACAATTGTTAAGCGACAACAGAGATATGCTTGAATATATCTCCAAAAATCTTCTTGAGAAAGAAACTCTGGATGAAAAAGAATTTGAAGATTTGATGAAAGATGTCCGAATCCAACGCGGAGAAGGGGTAAATGAAGGGGTAAATGAAGAGGGGTAAATACCAAAAGGGGTAAATACCAAAGGTTCCTGAAAGAGTCAATTCTTCAACTTATCCTCTTTTTAAATTCAAATAAAGGAGAAATACAATGGACAGAGAAGAGCTAATATTCAATGAATACAAAGCTTATTGCGAACAAAAAGAAAATTTTATTGATAGAAATTTTAAAACAAACAGATTTTATATGACTGCTATTTTTGTTCTTATTGTAGCAATGATTTATACAGGTAATATAGTTTTTTTTAGCATAATCTCTGCAACACTTGTATTTGCAGCACTTGGAGTCTTAGTAAGTGCTCTGTGGTGGATGAATGTTGATTCATATAACACACTCATTAAAATTAAATATGCAAATGTCATTGAAAAAATTGAAGAAAATTTTCCAATAAAACCTTTTAATGATGAATATCAGGGAGTAAACGATTTTCGTTCAAATAAAATTTTTATGTTCTCTGATATCCAAAAATTAATTGCAGTATTTTCTGCCCTGTTCTTTTTTGCAATCTGTATAAGTGAAATTTCACCGCTTGTTATGGCAGTAATTAATAAAACATTTGGAGTAATATTGAAACTGGGAGGGGGAATTTAGGGAAAGATGAGACCTTGTGAATGCAAGCAAACTTATTAACCCCTTTTTCTATTCAAAAAGAGGAAAACAAAATGAGCCGTCAGAAAGAATCGGGAACAGCTTTAAACTGGAATTATATAATAGTATCATTGGTCATATTTGTAACACTTACGCTCCTGGTAATCTACATGCCAGGATTGACAAAGTTTGATTCAAATTTATTACGCTCAATTCGGCTTGCACTTTCGCCTTATCCTGTTTATATTGCAACTTTTATAACTGAGTTTGGCAGATCTTATCACATGATATGGCCTCAAATAGCCGCCTGCAGCGTTTTGATTTCCGAAAAAAGATATCTGAAAGCTTTTCTGCTTGTATTCTTCACACAAGCTTGCTATGTAATTAATGAAACTATTAAACATTTTGTATGCAGGGAACGCCCGACCGAGTATTATAGCTTCAGTTTTCCATCCGGTCATTCTTCAACAACAATGTGTTTTTACGGTATATTAATATACCTTGTTTTACACTACGCAAAATCCGATTTCTGGAGATATTTTCTTGCAGCTCTATTTGGAATCTGGATATTTCTTGTAGGTATCTCAAGACTTTGGCTCGGAGTTCATTACCCGATAGATGTTATCGGTGGAATGTTTTTAGGGTTTATGCTAGTTAATTTGTATATTATTATATCTAAAGCTCTAAGCAAATAAAGCAGAACTATTAAACACTTTTGAGCATTTAAGCACTTCCGCCTTCAATAATTTTAAGCATATATCTTGCACAGTCTTTTGAATTATGGCTTTGTTTAGCAATTTTCCAGCACTCTTCTGTAACCTTATGATATGCCTGCTCATCTTCCAGATAATTTTCTATTTTAAAAATCAGGTCAGAAATATCTTCATAAAACGGTAAATGTCCTTCAAACAGTGCAAGTTCTTCTCTATAATCGCTTATATGCAAACGCTTACAAGCTACTGTTTGAAAAGTTCTATAATTCAAAGAAGAAATCCCATGTGAATGTATATTAAAAACTATTTTAGAATTATTAATAACCTTAGCCATATCCTGTTCATTATCAATAAATCCACGATAGCAAAGATCAATTAATTCCGGATAAATAGCCCTTTCTCTTGCATCTTTATAATGTCTGTCTAAAGCAAACCAGGCAATACTTATATGCGGAAGCTTATTTACAAGCTCTTCAAAAAAACCAAGCTTGCATGCTGTATCCAATTTTCCCGCAAACATAACATCATATTCAGGTTTTATTTCCTTATCTTGGTAAACATCAAAATTAACAAAATGCGGAAGATAAGTTATGTTTTTAAAGGATTCATAATCTGTTAAGACCTTATCCCAATAAAAAGTATAATTGTCATCTTTATCAAGATACGTAATGTACTTTTTCCACTCAAGCCCTGACATTTCATCTCTCAAATCATCAGCAAAATAATTGATAGAAGGAACTTTTAGATCATTATCAATTTTTATTTTTAATCCGGAATAATCATATCCGCAAATGTAATCAAATTTACGTTTGAGAATTTGCTTTAAATTATTGTCATACAATTCATCAAACACAATAACATTACAGTCATTTTGCTTAAATCCGGCAATAATACTGCCCATAATAAGCCTTCCGTCTACACTTTCCGGAAGTATTGCTAAAATTTTTTTCCTGCTCTTTCTCATTCTATATTATTTTAGCATTTTTAATAATACTTTACAACTTATGCTGCATTTTTAAAGTATATAGGAAATTATATTATAAATATAAAAAATACATTTTTGAAAATATTTTTTTCTCAAAAAACTCTTTAAAAAATTTAAGGAGTAGAAAACGGAAGAAATGATGAAATTGTTCTCCTGAAAACTCAAAATTTTCATGTACAGGGCTTAAACAGATGAAAATACACAAAATAGTTACACACTTATAAAACTAAAATATCTACCTTCAAAGATATATTGACTATAAAGAACTATTGATTGTAAAATAAACAAGTAAGCGTCTGTAGCTCAGTAGGATAGAGCGGAGGTTTCCTAAACCTTGTCTGCCGTGGGTTCGACTCCCTCCAGGCGCATTTAATTTTATTAACAAATAAAAATGAAATCCCGAAACATGTACTTAAATTTATTAATTTAAATCGTTAATTTACCGTTCTTTCAACTATAATCCAGATATTTCTACTCTTCATGACTTAAAGTCAATTTCGTTTCACTTAATTTTCGTTTCCTCAGAAATTCCTACCCCGGAACGTTAATGCTTCCGTCATAAAACTGATTAAGAATAGTAAACTTTCCCGTACGAACTTGTTCCTTGATGATTCTGGCAGACGAATTTGTTAATACAATCTGGTTTTGTACACATTCAAATCGATGTTCCATATAAATCTGCTCGT
>CAZXQM010000032.1:0-2403 GCA_964643455.1 uncultured Vampirovibrio sp.
ACTGATAAGATTTGTAAAAAAGAATTGAATAAGTTTATTATTACTGTTAATCTTATTATTATATTATAGGGGAGAAAATTTTATGCCGGCATCTCTAGCAAGCAGTAATAGAAAAAAACAGGCGGAAGATTTAACGCAGTTAATGCCGCAAAATATTGATGCGGAAGAGGCAATTCTCGGCGCGATTCTTGTAAGTCCTAATTGTATGAATAAAGTTGTTGAACATATTAAGCCGGAGTCATTCTACAAACCTGCGCACAGATATGTTTATGAAGCAATGCTGCAATTATATAATAGCGGTGATAATAAAATTGATATTGTGTCTGTTTCTGACTTGTTGAATATAAATCAGAAGCTTGAACTCGTTGGCGGAAGAGCTTTTATAAATGATTTGAGCTACAAAACAATAACTACTGCTAATGTTGAGTATTATGCCAAAATTGTACAAGAAAAGGCGATTAAGCGTTCTCTGATTAATGCCGGATCGGAAATTATATCTTCAGGATACGATTTAAACCCGATAGAAGAATCTTTAGAACAAGCGGAAAAACTCATTTTTGATATCGCATCTCAAAAAGCTTCGCAAGCACTTTCACCTATCAAAGATTTGGTTTATGATACTTATGCGGAAATTGAAGAACGGTATAACAATAAAGGTCAACTGACCGGAGTTCCTACTAATTTTTATGATCTGGATACAATGATGAACGGGCTCCAGAAGTCGGATTTGATAATTCTTGCAGCACGTCCTGCGATGGGTAAAACAGCTTTTGCACTAAATATTGCCCAGAACGTTGCCTTGAGGGCAAATACACCTGTTGCAATCTTTTCTTTAGAAATGTCTAAAAAACAACTTGTTCAGCGTCTTTTGTGTTCTGAAGCCGAAGTTGACACCCAGAGGCTTAAAACCGGAAACATGCAGGCAAAGGATTGGGAAAAACTTGCTGTTGCAATGAATAGTTTTTCAGAAGCTCCGATTTATATTGACGATACAGCAGGATGTACCATTACAGATTTGAGAGCAAAGTGCAGAAGACTTGCAATGGCGGAAAAAAATCTCGGTCTGATAGTAATTGATTATTTGCAATTGATTGAAGGTACCGGAAGGGAAGACCGTATGCAGCAGATTTCAAGTATTTCAAGAGGTTTGAAAATTCTTGCTAAAGAATTGAACGTGCCAATAATTGCACTTTCGCAATTATCGCGTGCGGTTGAAAGCAGAACTGATAAACGCCCTATGCTTTCTGACCTGCGAGAATCCGGCTCCATCGAACAAGATGCCGATATTGTTATGTTTATTTATCGTGATGAGTATTATAAAAATGCAAATGAGGATGATGAGCAGGCAGAAAGAGCTGCAAATAAAGGAGAAGCAGAGATTATTATTGCAAAACACAGAAACGGACCGGTGGGTACGGTCAAACTTCTGTTTCAAGGCAGTATTACCAAGTTTAAGAACCCTATTAAGACAGATGTGTTTTAATAAGTTTATAAGGGGATAAGTTTAGAAGAGATTAAGAGTTAAGTACTATAAACTTAAATGTTTTTCTCAATTCCTAAACTGCTAAATTCAGACTAAAGGAGGGAATTTGTCCTATATTTCAATAATACTACTTGCAATAGCCTTATCAATTGATGCTTGTGTTGTGTCTTTTTCTTACGGTTTGATTTTTACTGAAAAAAGATTAAAAAATGCATTGCTTCTCGCAAGTTGTACCGGCATGTTTCAAGGGATTATGCCGGCAGTCGGATATTTTCTTACAGGGTTTGTAAAGTCATATATTGAACCATTTGCAGACTGGATTGTTTTTGTAATATTTGTGTATCTTGGTATAAAATTTATTCTTGAAGCTTTTGAAAAAGAAAAGTCAAAACAGCTTTGTATTGATTTTAAGTGTTTGCTTCTTGTTGGAGTTGCTACAAGTATAGACGCTTTTTCTGCCGGAATCTCACTTTCTCTGTTTGGTAACAATATTTTAAAACCAGCTATTTTAATTGCGTTCGTGACTTTTATTAATTCATCCCTGGGTTTTTATCTGGGCGGAAATTTGAAACATCTGCCGACAAAATGGCTTGAAATTTTTGCAGGTGTATTGTTGATATTCCTAGGTCTGAAGGCGCTTGTATAGCTTGCAGATTAAATACTGACTGGCAAGTGAGAACTTAGTTCAAGCGTCAAGACAACAAAAAAAAGACCTACATATTTGTAAGTCTTTTTTTTAAATGCCCTTGGCCAGACTTGAACTGGCACCGAGGGTGAACCCCGATTGGATTTTAAGTCCAACGCGTCTACCGATTCCGCCACAAGGGCATATTATATTTAATTTTCAATCTCTGCATAGGAATCGGTAGACGCTGTCTACCTCCCCTCTCACAAAACTTGACATTTAGTCAACTTTTGCT
>CAZXQM010000032.1:2503-8897 GCA_964643455.1 uncultured Vampirovibrio sp.
GTAGACGCTGTCTACCTCCCCTCTCACAAAACTTGACATTTAGTCAACTTTTGCTCGGCAGAGTGCCACAAGGGCATATTATATTTAATTTTCAATCTCTGCATAGGAATCGGTAGACGCTGTCTACCTCCCCTCTCACAAAACTTGACATTTAGTCAACTTTTGCTTCGGCAGAGTGCCACAAGGGCATATATTGAATTGTCAAAACCGTTAAACTATTTAACAAACTAATGATAATATAAACATCTATAGAAGTCAAACTAAAAAGGAACACCGTATCAGGTGTTCCTTTCTAAATATTTCAGGAATTTTTCTAACCTTCTAAACCTTCTTTTTGTTTATTAAGCATATCCTGAATTTTTCCCATAATTTCTTCACTTTTTTCTTGTACATCAGAAACAATATTATCAGCTCTTCTTTGAAGATCTTTTACTGTTTCATCTGTTTTTTTTGCAACATCAGATGCCATTTCACCGAGCTTTTCTCTTGTTTCAGCGCCGGATTTTGGTGCGAGAAGAATTCCTGCTACTGCTCCTATTGTAGCACCTATTGCAAAGCCTGCTAAAAATTTCATTACTGACATAATATTTTCTCCTTCTTTTGTAGTTTAACCCTTTTTTAAGATTTTTGTATTAACTGCCTGATTTACTTCTTTTTAGCGAAAAACTTAAATGCAGTAGTTAATCCGCTTGAAAAACCCTTAGCAACAGAATTTGTTATTGAAGATAATTTACAAAGAATATTTAAAGGAGTTTTTCTAATGAATTTTTTTACATTTTTTACTCCTTCATCTGCTTTTATAATAATTCCGCTTATGATTGCTACGGATTTATTAATGTTTTTCATGGTTGGAGTTAGTTCTTCTTTAACAATTTCTGCAGTTTCATTTATGTTGTTTGTAAGTTTAGATAAGTCAAACAAAACCTTAAAAAGCATACCACCTACCAATATCACTATTATGCCGGTGGCATAAGCCAAAAATGTTAAACTTTGATACAATTGTGCTGTTTCCATTTGTTTTCCTCGTTATTTAGCTGAAGTCGTAATCTGATACGTCCTCAAGCTCTTTTGCTTTTCTCATTTTTTTTGATTTTAACATATTTGAAAATTTTTTATATTGTCTTTCAAGCTTATATTTCAATAAGTCAATGGACTCAATTGCCTGTTTTTTTGCTTTATTAACTGTCGGAGAATGCTTTTCTGCCAGATCGTATACTGTTTCTTTGACTTTTGCTCTCATTTCTGAACCGGGACATGGTGCGAATAAAACGCCACCTATGAGTCCGCCTACCATTCCGGCTAAAAGTCCCATGCCAAAGCCGAATGAAGATTTATCTTTGCTCATAATATACCTCTTTTCTGTATTATTTTTCTGTCCATTTATTATATCACACTACTAAGGACAGTTAAACCCTTGACAACGATTTTGAAAATTTTTGTTCTTCTTATTTTATTGAGTACTTTGATATTAATACTCCAAAACAAAATTAATGCAATAAGACTTTCGAACTTCGCTAAGGCTATTTTATTTCCTATTCTTTTTATCTCGTCAAGATAAACCGGTATAAGTTCTGTAACCTGTTCAGAAATTCCTTTTATTAGTTGTAAAACTTCTTTTATTTTGGGATTTGCTTCCTGAAAAAAAACATTAGCTTCAACTATTACTCTGTTAAATTGGAATAATTTTGAAATTATTGTGTATGCAATTATTAATTCTGCTACGAACACTATTATTGTAAATATTTTAAAAAGCATTGTACTAATTAATCAAACCGTTGAGTCTCAGCAGTTTTGATATATCCTCTTTTTTATGTTGTATTATTTTGTATTAATTATATTTTATAATATTAGAAAAGAAAATACATCTGCTGGGGTAAATGTAATACTTAAAGAATATAGGGAAAGAATTATTATTTTGGATTTAGACGGAATGAAGCAAGGATTAATCATTTAAATAATGAATAGTGGTGTTCTGCCATACTTTTCAGTGTTAATAATTTGTATTATGATAGGATTATCTTTTATAATATCTTAAAGGAAATCCATTTGACGTGGTAGATGTATTTTAGAGAAAGAGTGGATAAGAAAAGTTGAGAAACTTACAGCTCAATAAGAAGTTATGTAAATGGTCTTATGGCTCCAAATTTGTATTAACTGAGCTATTTAATGCCAATAATTATTTCTCAACCTCTAGCTTTTAAACTTTAAAGGGAGCTTATATGTCTTTTTATTTTTCATTAATAATTGCAAAAACAATAAGTTATTTTTTACGGGTGACAGGACTTTCTTCCGGAACATCAATTATCGGGCGGATTGTACTTAAGATTTCTCCGAATTTTCTAAAAGAATGTAATAAATATATTGATACAAAGATTAATGTTACCGGAACAAACGGTAAGACGACAACTTCCGGACTTATTACGCATATTCTTAAATCCGATGGAGCAATTGTTGTAAGTAACTCAATGGGGGCAAATATGCTGTCTGGTGTTGTGAATGCGCTTTCAGTATCTTTAAATCCATTTGTAAAAACAGGTTATTCTGTAATAGAAGCTGATGAGGCATACTTATCAAAGATTTATGATCAATTGAATGCAGATTATCTTGTCGTAACAAATCTTTTTCGTGATCAATTAGATAGATATGGAGAACTTGCTGCTACCAAAAGGCTTATTCAAGAAGGAATTAATAAGAAACCTGATTTAAAACTTTTACTTAACGCGGACGACCCTCTGGTTGCATCTTTTGAAGCTAACAATAAGATATTTTATGGAATTGAAAATATAGATTATACTAACGAAACTCTTTGTTCAAAATCTTCTACCGAAGAAATATTTAATTGTACTTGCGGCAAGGTTTTAAAATATGAAAAAAAGTTTTTTGCGCAACAAGGACATTATTATTGTGATTGCGGGTATAAACGCCCGGAACCGAAATACAAAGCTGATGTTACATTATACAAAGATTATTCTATTTTAAGGATAAATGATAAGAATTATAAAGTACCCCTTGTAGGGCTTTATAATGCGTATAATGCGCTTGCTGCAATTGCACTTTGTCTGGAACTCGGAATTATGGATATTGAAAAATATTTAAGCACATTTAAAGTTGCTTTTGGAAGAAGTGAAATTAAATACCTGAATGGTAAACGTACATTGATTCAACTTATAAAAAATCCGATTGGTGCGAATGAAGTTTTAAAAACGATTAATCCAAATTCTAACTTACTGATTATTATAAATGACAATTATGCAGATGGACGTGATGTTTCGTGGCTTTGGGATGCGGAGTTTGAAAGAGTAAGTTCTAATAAAAATGAGATTGTAGTTTCTGGCATAAGAGCAAATGACATGGCTCTGAGACTAAAGTATGCCGGTGTTTTAGAGAAACAGATTAAAATAGTTCCGGATATAGTGCAGGCTATTGAATATATTTCAGGTTCGGCAGATAATGATATTACAATATTGCCAACGTATACTGCGTTATTAAAAGTTAATAAAATAAAAAGTTTAAGGAGCAAATAGAATGTTGTTGGGTGTAAATATTGATCATGTTGCAACTCTAAGAAATGCCAGAGGCGGAAATGAGCCTGATGTCTTGACCGCGGCAAGAATTTGTAAAGAATGTCAGGTCGCTTCGATTACAACACATTTAAGAGAAGACAGAAGGCATATTAAAGATGCTGACGTTGAAGAAATAAGAATGCTGCCGCAGGTTCGTCTGAATTTAGAGATGGCTATGACAGATGAGATGCAGCAAATTGCGCTCCGTCTTAAACCTCATGCCGTTTGTATTGTTCCGGAAAAAAGACAGGAATTGACTACTGAAGGCGGTCTGGATGTTAAAGGGCAGTTGAGTCGTGCAATAGATTTTGTAAAACCGCTTATTGAAAGGGAAATTGAAGTAAGCTTTTTTATAGATCCTGATATAGACCAAATTTCAGCCGTGTTCAAAACGGGAGTACCTTTTATAGAACTACATACCGGAAGATATTCGGAAGCTTTTGGGACGGATGACGAAGAAAATGCTTTTAAAGACTTAAAAGGTGCTGCTCTTTTTGCACAGAATCTCGGATTAAAAGTTAATGCAGGACATGGGCTCAATTATCGAAATGTAGTGAGAATGCACGAAATCCCGAACCTTGTGGAATTAAATATAGGTCATTCAATAATTGCACGTTCAATTTTTGTCGGTTTAGAGCAGGCTGTTAAAGAAATGAAAGCTCTTTGTGAGGAGCAAATGTGAGGAAATGATATAGTATGGAGCATTATACACAATCATTGCCGTACGAATTAGAGTTAACATCCCGTGTTTTGCATGAGGCTGCAAGATGCTTCTTTGAGATAAACAATTTTCCTGTTTCGCAGGAAGAATTTATTATTTTAGATTGTCTTTATATGAATCCTGGGATTATTCAAATTGAACTTGCAAAATTGATTATGAAAGGAAGGGCGCATACCGGAAAATTTCTGAAATCTCTGGAACAAAAGGGGTTTATTGCAAGAACCCCTAAAGATCAAGGCTCGAAAATAATAATGGAAAGTACTATTACCCCTCAAGGACTTGAAATATATAAAAAAATCAATACAGCTTTAGATAGACATATATCAACAACCAGCACTTATTCAAGTATTGATGTGCAAGGAGTTATTAAAATTCTGAGACTGATAAGAGATGATGCTAAAGAAAAATTCAATATAAAATTCAACTAAACAGTACTTGCAAATTCAAAAATTGTGTGGTTTAATTTACGTGTTGATATTTCTACATGTGGTAAAAGGAACATAAAATGGGGCAGGCAGCAATAGCGCAAGAAGAGTGGAAGTTTAAGTTAAATCCGTGGGTAACAATGATCCCGCTTATGATTTCAATATTTATGTTTGCTCTGGATGAAACTATTTCAAATGTTGCTCTTCCATATATGGCGGGAACATTTTCTATAAGTCATAATGAATCAACGTGGATTATTACCAGCTATTTAGTTGCTAGCGGTATTGTTATTCCGGCTGTTGATTTTTTCAGTAAATTGATGGGAAGAAAACAATACTATATGCTGAGTATTATAATTTTTACAATCGCATCTATATTGTGCGGTATGTCTAATTCTATGGCGATGATGTTGTTCTCCAGAATCTTGCAGGGTATTGGAGGAGGCGGCATTCTTCCTGTTGTTCAGGCTATGATTTTTGAAATTTTCCCTAAAGAAAAGTTGCCTGTTGCTATGGCTGTATTTGGTTTGGGTGTAGTTGTTGCGCCAATTATGGGACCGGCTCTCGGCGGGTGGATTACAGAAAATTGGTCCTGGCCGTTTATTTATTATATAAATATTCCAGCCGGAATCATTGCGCTTATTTTATCTCATAAATATGTAGAAGAGCCGCCGTATTCAAGAAAACAAAAAAATGTTTCTATGGACATGTCAGGCTTCTTTTTCCTTGCACTATGGCTTCTTACATTACAGATTGTTTTAGACAAAGGTAATGATGCAGATTGGTTTGGTGCACCTTGGATTTGCAAGTTGTTTACAGTATCAATGATATCCTTTCTTATATTTGTATTTATCCAGGTTAAAAAAGGAAAAACGAAGACTGGCTTGATAGATTTAGGTATATTAAAAAATCATAATTTCTTAATAGGTACAATGGGGCAGGTTGTTTTAATGGGGGTTATGATGTCGTCCTCATCAATTCTTCCTTCCATGCTTCAGTCTCTTTTGGGGTATACTGCATTTTTAAGCGGTATTTCTATGGTGCCGAGGGGTGCCGGATGTTTAATTGCCTCAGTTATTTGCGGTATATTTGTAGCAAAAATAGGTATTCGTCCTATTGTAATTATAGGGCTTGTAATTCTTGCTTGGGCCGGATTACTGTTTGGTGAGATTAATACATCTATTTCTCTTGTAGACATTGCTTTTCCAAATTTTTTATTTGGTTTGGGTATGATTATGGCTATAGTTCCTTTGAATAATATTTCTTGTGCAACTTTACCTAAAGAAGCGCAGACAAATGCAGCTGGTGTTCAAAACCTTCTTAAAAATACGGGTGCCGCAATTGGTACTTCTATTGCAACGACCATGATTACACGGTTTTCGCAAGCCCATCAGTATACATTAATTAAGTTTTTGACAGATACAAATCAGGTTTTCTCAGAGAGGGTTCAAGCATATTCATCTTCTTTTGCAACGATGGTTGATCCTCAGACTGCCGCATATATGGCTCAATCTCAGATTCATAATCTTTTGAGCCAGCAAGCTACTTTATGGGGTTATGTAGAAACCTTCAGGTATTATGCAGTAGCAGTAATTCTTATTCTTCCGTTTGTATTGTTCTTACATGAAGGGAACAAAGACAAAGAATGTAGAGCGAAAGAAGCTGTAGAAATGAATAATGCATCT
>CAZXQM010000032.1:8997-10951 GCA_964643455.1 uncultured Vampirovibrio sp.
TGAGTAATTATAGAAACATTACCCATAACGTTTTTTATTTCATTTTCAATTTTGTCACAAATTGAGTGACAGTCATGAAGTTTCATATCAGGAGGGAAAAGAAGAGTAGTTTCTATTTCTTTATATTGTCCTGCTTTTCTGCCTTTTATATTTTTACAACCTTTTATGACTTCATTTTTCATAATGATTGTTTCTATTGTTTTGATATCGCTTGCGGGAATAGAACCATCAAGGAGATTATTTAGACTTTCTTTTGAAATTGAAAAGCCGGTTTTCAGTATAATAATAGCTACAATAATTGCTGCAATTGGGTCAAGTGCAGTAATCCCTGTTGTTTTAATCAGGATTAACCCCAGAAGAACGCCTAGTGATGAATAAATATCCGTGTTTAAATGTTGTGCATCTGCAAATAATGAGATTGAATCTGATTTCTTTGCAACATAAAAAAGGTATCTGCTTACAAGAAAATTTGCAATTATGGCAAACCCCATAACATAAATACCGATAGTCGGTTCAGCTTTAATATGATATCCGGAAATGAGTTTTGAAAAGGCTTCATATATGATATAAAATCCTGCAAAAATAATCAGACCGCCTTCAATAAATCCGGACATATCTTCGTATTTGCCGTGTCCGAAGGGGTGCTCTTTGTCTGCCGGCTCTGATGAACGTAAGACAGCAAAGAAAGTAATAATTGATGCCAGAAAATCTGATAATGAATGAATAGCTTCGGATATAATACTAATACTGCCAGACATGATTCCGGCAATAACTTTCAATAAAATAACAATTGAATTGGAGGTAATAGAAAGTCCTGCCGCAAGTTTCTTTTCAGATTCAAGCTTCATTATACTCAGGCGACTCCATTATTTAATAAATCGTGAATGTGTATTACACCTACCGGTTTGTTATTTTCCACTACAAAAAGATTAGTAATTTTTTTATCCTGCATAATCTTTAATGCTTCTGCGGTCATTGCGTTTGGAGAAATTGTTTTAGGGTTTCTTGTCATTAAGTCAACCGCTTTTTCTTCAAGAATTTTTGAGGACAAACATCTTCTCAAATCTCCGTCAGTTAAGATACCGGTTAAGTTTCCGGTTATACTGTCGATAAATCCTACGCAGCCAAGACGTTTCGATGTCATTTCCAAAAGTACTGCCTGCATGTTAGAGTTCTCGTCAAGCAATGGCATTTCCTGACCGGTATGCATAAGGTCTGATACACGTTTAAGGACAGCACCGAGTTTTCCTCCGGGATGTCTGTCATTAAAGTCTTCTTTTGAGAAACCTTTACGTTCAATCATGCCGATTGTTAAAATATCTCCTAATACAAGTGTTGCGGTTGTAGAATTTGTGGGTGCTAAACCCAGTGGGCAAGCTTCACCATTATTTGGAAGAGCAAGAACCACATCCCCTGCTTTTCCGAGCGAACTTTCCGGATTTTTGGTAATTGATATGAGTTTAATGCCAAAACGCTTGCAATAATTTAAAATATCAATTAATTCCTTCGATTCACCGCTATTTGAAATTGCAATTACAACATCATCTTCCGTTATCATTCCTAAATCACCATGGCTTGCTTCTGCAGGGTGTACAAAGAATGAAGGAGTTCCGGTTGATGCGAGTGAGGCGGCAATTTTTTTTCCGATATGTCCGGATTTACCCATGCCTGTTATAATTATTCTTCCTTTTGAATTTTGCATAAAGTCAAGAGCTTTTGTAAGGCTGTCTGCATCAAGAGAGTGTTTTAATTCTTCAATAGCCTTAATTTCTGTATCAATTGTTCTTATAGCAGATTGCCGGTCTAATTCTTTTTGAGATTGTTGGATTGTTGCAGACATTTTTACTCCTTTTTTAACTATTCTTATCGGTTGACATTGGTCTTAACTACCTATCTTATTTTATCACACTCTGTCAACCTCTGCTGACTTTGCTACCAGCTGGCTGCATCGGGC
>CAZXQM010000032.1:11051-18415 GCA_964643455.1 uncultured Vampirovibrio sp.
TGTTTGTATATCGTTATTTTACTACAAAAAATCTTTGCTTTAAAATAATAATTATGAAAACATTAGCGGAGTATAAAGAAGAAATTCATTCCTGTTCAAAATGCGGGATTTGTCAGTCTGTTTGTCCTATTTATAAAATTACGGGAAACGATTGTACTGTGTCACGCGGACAGTTTATTATGCTCAAAGGTTTGTTAAAAGGTGACTTAAAAATGTCTCCCGGAATCAACCGGTATCTGGATTTGTGTTTAAAATGCGGCGCATGTTCAAGGTTTTGTCCGAGCGGAATTGATGTAGTGGATATTATAGCTTCAGCTAAGGCAGAGTATTTTAGTACCAGCCGATTTGAAAAATTTATTTCTTTTGTTCAAAAAACATTCATTTTTGGATTTGGTGTTAAATTGTTAGGTTTATTTTCAAAAAAAATTAAAAGCAAAAAATTTGATAAAAAAGTCATTTATTTTGGCGGCTGTAGCGGAAAAATGAAAGGAAATACGGCGGTTGTAAGAATTCTTAATTCCTGTGGTGTGGAGGTCATAACCCCTGATTTTAAATGCTGCGGCATTCCTTTTTACGTAAGAGGAGACAAAGAGACTTATGAAAGCTATAAAGAGAGCTTTATAGAAATTATTCAAAAATATAATGTGAAAGAAATTGTGACAACCTGCGCAAGCTGCGAAAAGACTCTTAAAGGTTACAAAATTGAAGGGCTTGAGATTAAGAACATTTTTGAATACATAAGAGAAAGTAATTTAAAACCGGTGTTAAAAAAGAAGTTTAAGGTTACTTTTCATAAACCTTGTAACATAGATAATTTTGAAGATATTGAGTGGATTTTAAAAAATACTGAGAATCTGGAATATGTTGAGATGGAAAACTTTGACAAGTGTTGCGGATTAAACGGAGTTCTCAAAATTTCCGAATATCAAATTATGTCTGAAATTTTCCGAAGCAAACGAAACAATATTGTAAAATCCGGTGCAAAAATTGTATTAACATCTTGTCTCGGATGTGAAGCAGCTCTCGGCGTCCTCTCATTTGGCAAATACAGGGTTAAGGATTTTGCTGAATTTCTTGCAAAAAATGCTGTTTTTTAATGTTGGCTCTTTCTGTTTTAATACATTCCCGCAATTTATTTTTAACATATTTTAATTTAGATTTGAATTTACAATTTCTCAGTAAAAACAAAGTTAAATTAATTTCTTCAACGAGTTCCCCGTTTCTTATCAAAAATTTAATGTCGTCGGTATATGCATTTATTTCTGTTAAAAAGCGGTAACGTATTTTTTGCAGGGTTTCCACTGCAAGATTCTCCGGCAGTATATTTTTTTGCTTTTATCTAAGGGTAAAAGTATTTTGCAGCCGATATTATAAAGGATAAAAAAGTAATTGAACTTGTAAAAGAATTTAATGAGGCAGGAAAACCAATTGCGGTTATTTGTCATGGACCACAAATTCTTGTTACTGCAGATGTTTTAAGAGGTAAAAAGGCAACAGCATATATTGCTCTGAAACCTGACGTTATTTCTGCCGGTGCAGAATGGGTAGAGCCGAATGAAAGTGTTGCTAATGCAGTGGTGGACGGAAATCTTGTAACTGCTCCTGCATGGCCTGCGCATCCGGCATGGATTGGGGAATTTATTAAACTACTTGGTGTTAAGATTTTTGTTTAAAAAATTTGCGAATAATTTTTTCAATCTGTTTGGAGGCTGTACCGTTGCCGTATGGATTTTGAGCTTTTAATCTTGTAGAATCTTTAGTTGAAGATAGTATTTTTTCACTTTCTTCAACTATTTTTTCGTAATCAGCACCGACAAGTTTAGAAACTCCGGCTTCAATTCCTTCTTTTCTTTCTGTTTCATATCGCATAACAAGGGTAGGACAGGCAAAAGAAGGTGCTTCTTCCTGTATTCCGCCTGAATCTGTCAGAATCAGTTTTGCATGTTTCATTAAATATACAAGATAAGGATAATCAAGCGGTTTTAAAAGATATATGTTTTTATAATCCCCTAACCTTGAATGAATTTTGTCATACACGTTCGGATTCGGATGAACAGGTATTACAAAAGTGTGATTCTTATATTTTTCTGTCAGATAGGAAACAGCGTCTATAATTCTGTCAATTCTCTCTCCGTGATTTTCTCTTCTATGCGCAGTTATTAATACAAGCTTGTCATCTATTGGGATGTTGTTTTCTTCATAAAACTTTCTTGATTTTTCTACAACTTCGTCAGAAATACAGAAAAGGGCATCGATGACAGTGTTGCCGACAACATGAATTTTATTTTCAATTATTCCTTCGCGAAGAAGAGCCTTTTTATTTATCTCCGTTGGGGCAAAATGCAGCTCTGTAACTCTTGAGGTCATCTGGCGCATAACTTCTTCCGGAAACGGCTCATATATATCATAAGATCTTAAACCCGCTTCGACATGAAATACCGGAATTTTGTGATAGAACGCTGTCAGCGCACCGCATAGAACAGTCATAGTGTCACCCTGAACGACTGCGGCATCAATTTTATTTTCACAAAAAACTTTGTCTAAACTTGTTAAAATTCTAGCCTGAACTGATGAAAGTGATTGATTTTCTCTCATACAGTCGAGATTTATATCAGCTTTTAAACCAAAATAAGCAAGTGTCTGATTAGAAAGCTCTTTTTGCTGCTCCGTGTTGCAAATAATTATGTTATAATCTTCAGGATACTTTTGCATTTCTAGGATAACAGGTGCAAGCTTGATGATTTCCGGTCGGGTTCCGAATATAAAAATGATGTTTTTCATACAGGTATTATACAATAAAAATTCTTGTCAGATTTTTTGTATAGTATTTGGTAAATATTTAAAATGATAATACCGGTTTCAAAAAAAGTTAAGTTTTGCTTTTGTTAAAAATCATTGTAGACTTTTTACCAATTTTTGCTATCATATAATTAGTGAGATGTATTTTTACTTATAGAGAGTTTGATTATGCGTCAGAGACCTAAAGAGAGAGATAAGATAGAGCGCAGGCATAATTTTCTTCCTGTAGAGGAGAATTTGACACCGGAACAGGTAAAGGAAGAAGCTTCAAGATGTTTGAGTTGCAAAAATCCGCGTTGTGTTAAAGGATGTCCTGTAAATATTGATATTCCCGGTTTTATTAAGGCTTTAAAAGAAGATAATCTGGAAGAAGCTGGTGAGGTTATTAGAAATACAAGTATGCTTCCGTCCGTATGCGGTCGTGTTTGTCCGCAGGAAAGACAGTGTGAAGGGCAATGCGTACTCGGAATTAAAAGTGAGCCAATTGCCATAGGTGCACTAGAAAGGTATGTAGGAGATAATACTTTTGCAAAAACAACAAACATTGTTCCTACCGGAAAAAAAGTTGCAATAGTAGGTTCTGGCTGTGCAGGAATTACTGCTGCTTCTGATTTGCGAAAAGCCGGACATGATGTTACAATTTTCGAAGCGTTGCACGAATTTGGCGGTGTTTTACGATATGGTATTCCGCCTTTCAGGCTTCCAAGAACAGTTCTTGACAGAGAAATTAATAACCTTAAAGAAATGGGTGTTAAATTTGAAAAGAATGTTATTGTTGGAAAATCAATAACACTGAAGCAGCTTAAGGACGAAGGTTTTGATGCGATATTTATTTGCTCGGGAGCAGGGTTGCCTAAGATGATGAATATTCCTGGAGAAAATCTTAATGGTGTTTACTCTGCAAATGAATTTTTGACTAGAGTAAATTTGATGCATGCAAATGAAGAGAACGCTGCAACGCCTCTTAAAGTTGGTAAATCAGTTGCGGTAATTGGCGGTGGTAATGTCGCTATGGATGCCGCAAGAACTGCTGTAAGGGTTGGCTTTGAAAACGTATATATAGTATATAGAAGAACTGAAGCAGAACTCCCTGCCCGTTTGGAGGAAATCCGCCATGCAAAAGAAGAAGGAGTAATGTTCCACTTTTTGCATGCGCCAGTAGAGATATACAATAAAGATGGTTATGTTGCGGGTATGAAATTTGAAATTATGGAACTGGGCGAGCCTGATGAATCCGGCAGACGCAGACCGGTTGGTACCGGAAGATATACTGATCTTGATGTGGATTCAGTGATTGTTGCTCTGGGAACTGGACCTAATCCTATAATTCAAAAATCGGCACATCTGGATGGGTTGGATTTTTCTTTAGATTCAAAAGGCTATTTTATGGTAGATCCTGAAACAAGAGAAACATCTGTTTCTACTGTATATGCAGGAGGTGATGTTGCACCGGTAGGAGCTTCAAACGCAATAAACGCAATGGGGGCGGGTAAAAAGGCTGCCAAGGCAATTAATGAATCTTTGACAAAATAGTTTACATGAAATTTGTTTTATGATATAGTTTTTATGTAAAAGGGTACTAATAAGAAGAGTACGTTCATTTGAAATTAATACATTTCTAATGAATTAATAAATGAGGACTTTTGAATGCTTATAGAAAAATATTTGGAAGTTGTTGTAAAACAGAGAGGGTCAGATTTGCATATATCTGCTGGCTTACCTCCGGTGGTTCGTATCGATGGAAACCTTCAGCGTATGGATGTACCGGCTCTGAAACCTGAGGAAGTGGAACTACTTCTATTTCCAATGCTAAACAAAGAACAAAGACGTAAGCTTGAACAAGATTGGGAACTTGACTTTTCATACGGTATTCAAGGCTTAAGTCGTTTCAGGGTTAATATTTATAAAGATAGAGGAAATTATGCAGCTGCATTCCGTGTGATTGCATCAAAAGTTCCTGCTTTTAAAGAGCTAGGGTTGTCAGAAACTGTAAGAAAGATTGCTGAAAAGCCGCGTGGTCTGGTTCTTGTAACAGGTCCGACAGGTTCAGGTAAATCTACCACTTTGGCTGCAATGATTAATTATATTAATGAAACAAGGTCTGAACATATTTTGACGATTGAAGACCCTATCGAATTTATTCACCCGTCAAAACGTTCAATTATTCACCAGAGGGAATTAGGTCAGGATACAAGAAGTTTTGCAAACGCTCTTAAATCAGCTCTTCGTGAAGACCCGGATATTATTCTAGTTGGTGAGATGCGTGACTTGGATACAATTCGTTTGGCTTTAACAGCTGCAGAAACAGGTCACTTAGTTTTTGGAACTTTACACACATCTTCAGCTTCACAAACAATCGACCGTATCATCGATGTATTCCCTGAAGGTCAGCAGCAGCAGGTTCGTGTACAGCTTTCTAACTCACTAGTAGCTGTATTTTCTCAAACATTACTGCCATTACTGCAGGCTGATGGTACAAAGAGCGGTCGTGTTATGGCTCAGGAAGTTATGTTGGTTATTCCAGCTATTGCGAACTTGATTCGTGAAGCAAAAGCTGCGCAGATTTATTCTACTATGCAAACTAACTCCGGTTTTGGTATGCAGACTCTTGAGATGTCGCTTAGAGACCTGTATATGCGTAAAAAGATTACTCTGGAGGACGCATTGGCGAGATCGAGCCGACCGGAAGAGTTCAAAAGAGGATTACAAAACTCTTAAAGTTTTATCAAATAAAAAGACGAGAATTAATCTCGTCTTTTTTTGGCTATAATATTGATTTTTACTAGTGTTTGTACTACATTTATTATATAGAGGTATAGAGAAAAGCTTTTAAAAAAAGGAGGAAGCATTCTATGGAAACATACGGAATTGAAAAATTTGGTATTATAGGACCAAAAGCGGTTTATCGTAACTTGACTCCTGCTCAACTTACTGAAGCTGCATTGCGCAGAGGTGAAGGTTCTTTGAGTAATACAGGAGCTCTTGTTGTTACTACAGGTAAATACACAGGACGTTCACCTAAAGACAAGTTTATTGTTGATACAGAAACGATTCACAATGACATTGCCTGGGGTAAAGTTAATCGCCCTATAAGCAGAGAAAAATTTAACTCTATCAGAAATAAGATTGCTGCTTATTTGCAAAATCGTGAAATCTTCATCTTTGATGGTTTTGCAGGTGCAGACAAAGCATATACTCAAAAATTTAGAGTAATCAATGAACTTGCAAGTCAGAATTTATTTATTCACCAGTTGTTAATCAGACCAACGGCGGAAGAATTGGCTAATTATGGCGAAGCTGATTACACAATTCTTTGTGCTCCTGGATTCAAATGTGATCCGGAAGTAGACGGTGTAAACTCAGAAGCTTGTATTGCTATTGACTATGAAGCTCATCAGATTATCATTTGTGGTTCTCAATATGCCGGTGAAATCAAGAAATCAGTATTTGCCACTATGAACTATATTATGACTAAGAAGAACGTTCTTCCAATGCATTGTTCAGCAAATATGGATCCACAAACCGGTGAAACTGCTGTATTCTTCGGTCTTTCAGGAACAGGTAAAACAACGTTATCTGCTGATCCTAACCGTAAGTTGATTGGTGATGATGAGCATGGTTGGTCTCCTGATGGTGTATTTAACTTTGAAGGCGGATGCTATGCAAAATGTATTAACCTTTCTGCAGAACATGAACCTGAAATCTACAATGCAATCAAGTTTGGCTCACTTGTAGAAAATGTTGTGATGAATCCTGAAACAAGAGAGTTCGACTTTAATGACGGTTCATTAACAGAAAATACACGTGTAGGTTATCCGATTAATTACATTGATAATGCTCAAATTCCTAGTATGGGTGGAATTCCTAAGGTTGTAATATTCTTAACGGCTGATGCATTTGGTGTATTGCCTCCTATTTCAAGATTGAATA
This sequence comes from uncultured Vampirovibrio sp., assembly GCA_964643455.1. Lineage (GTDB taxonomy): Bacteria > Cyanobacteriota > Vampirovibrionia > Gastranaerophilales > Gastranaerophilaceae > CAG-196. The sequence goes on from CAZXQM010000032.1 coordinate 17,781, forward strand.
AGAATGCTGCAATGTACCACTTTGTAACAGGATTTACTTCAAAATTAGCAGGTACAGAACGTGGTGTAACCGAGCCGCAGCCAACATTCTCAACATTGTTTGGCGAGCCGTTTATGCCGATGGATGCTTCTGTTTACGCTCAGATGCTCGGTGAAAAACTTGAAAAATACGGAACAAAGGTATACTTAGTTAATACAGGCTGGGCAGGCGGAAGCGCTGCTTCAGGGGCTAAACGTATGAAATTGGCTTATACAAGAGCTATGGTAACAGCTGCATTGAACGGTTCATTTGATAATGTAGAATTCAAACACCATGATGTATTCAATGTAGATTATCCTACTTCTTGTCCTGATGTACCTTCTGAAATGCTTGATGCAAGAGGTATGTGGGCAGATAAGAATGCTTATGATGAAGCTGCTAATAAGCTTGCTCAAATGTTTGCTGACAACTTTGCCGCTAAATATCCAAATATGCCGGCAGAAATTGTTAATGCAGGACCTAGAGCTACAGCTAACGTATAAGCTTTTTGATATCTTGTAAAAAAAACGGCTGCGTAAATTTTACGGAGCCGTTTTTATTGAAAAATCTTTCATAATTTCTTAAAATGTAACAAAATGTATATTTTGTTACATTTT
>CAZXQM010000033.1:0-14538 GCA_964643455.1 uncultured Vampirovibrio sp.
TGTTATAATTGATGTGGAATAAAGCAGCCGGATAATCGCGCCCGAAGAGTCAGACATTATGTTTGCTTGAAGGGTGAGGAAAGTCCGTGCATCCAAGGACAGACCGCCGGAGAAACTCCGGGCAGCGTAAGCTGGCGGATAGGGGCACAGAAAATATACTGCTAACCGCCTCAGGGCAGGAGCGAGGGTGCAACGGTGAGTTAAGAGCATCACCAGCGGTATTGAGAAGTACCGGCTAGCTAACCCCCGGTCGGATGCAAGATTGAAACAGGCGTTTGAGGTGTCCGCCGAGCCTGAAAAATCGCTAGAGCTTGAGAGCAATCTCAAGACCAGACAGATGATTATCAAGGAATTTAATTTTCCCGAACAGAACACGGCTTATGAGCTGCTTTATTCTTTTTTTATTTTGTGAAAAACCGGTCACTATTTTTTACTGCTTACGCTATTGCGTTAAATCCGCGCTTGCCGTTCGTTGGAATTTCTTACAACAAATTTATCCGCTATTTTTTGGGGCGGGGAAAATTAGGGCAAAAATTTGCACTATACAACTTGCAACCGGCTATTCTATAAAAATTCTGAAAATCAGGTAGTTATAAAGCTGATATTAAATGCAAAATGATACATGTAATAATGTACAAAATTAAAAAACCGTCATAAAGCCAAATTGGCTTGTTTATTTTCTCAGAAGAAAAATTGTTCTTAATTACTACCTGATAAAAATCCCATAATACTTTTATTAAAATAATAATACCGGCTATAAAGACCGTAAAAGCACATGTCAGAACTATTTTATTTGTAACAATATTTCCGTCGGAAATTCTTACAAGAATATTAAAACTAACCTGCCAAACAAGAAAAATCAATGCACTAAAAGAGAGGTATTTATATGAGTTTGAATGTGTTCTGAAATTATTTAGGCACCTGATTACAGGAACTAAATTGTTCATCTTTTTCTCCTATACGGTGGTCATTTTTTCCTGAAGAGTATGTGCAGATTCTTCATAACCTGCTCTTCCCATAAGCGCATAAGTGTAGTTCTTAGCCTGCTCAACTCCCGGCTGGCTGAATGTATCAATATTGTATAATTCTCCGGCAATTGCGGTCTGAACCTCAAGCATATAAAGAAGCTGCGCAATATTGTATTCGTCAATTTGTTCAATATAGATTGTCATTGTAGGACGTGAATAATCTGCTAACGCAACTCTTGTAGAATCTGCTTCCGCATTTATTAAATCATTGATTGTTTTGCCGCCAAGATATCCGATACCCGTATATTCAAAAATCTTCGGAATTTCAAGCGTTGTATCAAAGTTCTCAACACGTATGAATGTTATTACTTTGTTGTTAGGGCCTTCATTATAAAGCTGGATTTGTGAATGCTGATCTGTTGCTCCCAGAGCTTTTATAGGAGTAGGACCGTTATTAACTTTTTCACCGTTGTTATTATATTCTTTACCGAGAGATTCTGCCCAGAGTTGTACAAACCAGTCAGATACATATTTCAATCTGCTTGAATATGGCATCATAACTGAAAGGTTTTTACCTTTTTTTGTATCAAGAAGATATTGAATTAACGCCCCCTGCGCTGCAATGTTCTGATGAATATCAGTATTTTTAAGTGCCAAATCCATATCTTTAATACCATTCATTATCTGGTCAATGTCAAGACCTACAAGCGCAAAAGGTACAAGTCCTACAGCAGAGAATACCGAAAATCTTCCGCCAACATCATCCGGTACAACAAATGTTTTGTATCCTTCCTGATCCGCAAGCTGTCTTAAAACCCCAATTTTTTTGTCAGTCGTTGCGACAATATTCCGCCTGTAATTGTCTCCAAGTTCTTTTTCAAGACGGTCTTTAATTATCATATATTGAGACATTGTCTCGGCTGTCGAACCTGATTTTGTAATAACATTTACAAGAGTTTTTTTAAGGTCAAGGATATCCAGCAAACCGTTCATAGAATCAGGGTCAATATTATCCAGAAAGAAAATTCGGGGAAGCCCGTTCCTCTGTTCCGGCGTAAGCAAATTCCAGTAAGGTTTTAAAAGAGCTTCTGTTACTGCAAGTCCGCCCAGAGCCGAACCGCCGATTCCTAAAACAAGTATATTCTCAAATCTTCCCTCTACCATAGATGCAAATTCTTTAACATACCAGACGGTTTCTTCATTGTAGCCTAAATTCATCCATTGAAGCCACTGACCCGGTTTATCTTTTCTCTGGTTTAAACTTTTTATAATGTCAGAAATTTTATCCTTATAATTTTCAAATTCCTGCTCAAGATTTAACCCGTTAGATTCACCGATAATTGCTGAATCAGTGTTTTTAATGTTTAATTTAAGCATTCTCCGACCTTTCTGATTTTAATATCCTTGATATAATTGTACTATTAACAATAATTTTTTCAAGAGCTAGAGATGTAGTAATAACGGATAATACAGGGGGTAGTAATTTTAAAAATTTTTGTAGTAAAATACAAATGTGAATGTATTTCTAAGAATATTATTTATATTTTTTAGTCTGGTAATTATACAGGGAGCTTTTAGTCAAAATGTATCCTGTACAAGTTATTTGTCTCCGGATTTTATTCAGAATCCGGTTCAAAATTCGGTGATTTATCAGGATACAATAAAATATTCGGAAATTGCTGTTAATAATGATAAAAATGAACTGTCGCTTCAATACGGGAATAATTATACTGTTCTAAGCAATAACAATACTTCATATCGCAATTTTAATAACTTTAATAGTATAAAAAAACAAGATTCATATATTTTGTCCGACCTTTTTAAATCGGGTGCTCCAATACGTGCTCCGTAACTTTCTTATTTATTTTTAGGCTGTTAAACAAATTAAGAGGAGAAAATTATGAACGCAACATTATGGAATGATGCCTTGCTTGTAATGATTATCGGTATGGGAACAGTTTTTGTATTTCTTACCGTTATGATATGGGTAATGGATTTTAACGGAAAAGTTTTGCAGTATGTTAATAAAATCTGGCCGGAAGAAGTTCCTCAAGAGGCAAAGCCTGCAAGAAAAGCGGTTCAATCTGATGATGAAGAAGTTGCTCTTGCAATTGCTTGTGCTATGGCTAAAGCTGGAAAACACGCTGTATAGATTTCTGGTTTTGAAAAACAAGAGTGGGCGCACGAAGTGCGCCCCGCTTGTTTTATTTTATTTTCGCATAAATAACTCTTTCTATTCCGGCAAGATCCCGTTCAATTCCTATTTCCGTAAAATCTTTTTCCAGAAACTTTCTTACGTCGCTCGCTTCTCCTATTCCCAGTTCAAACATTATGTATCCGTTTGGTTTTAAATATTCAGGGGCCTTTTCTGTTATTTTTTCGTAAAATTCAAGTCCGTTTTTTTCTGCTCTTAATGCAATTTCAGGTTCATGCATAACTTCCGGTGAAAGCTTAATATCTTTCGGAATATAAGGCGGATTTGAGATTATTATGTCAAATTTTTCTTCTTCTCTTACCTTTGTAAACAGGTCGGATTTTCTGAATACTGCTCTATTGTTTATTCCTAATCCGGTAACATTATCAAGTGCAATTCTTAGTGCGTCTGATGAGATATCAACTCCAAGCACTGTTGCATCTGTTTGTTTGGCAATAGTACAGGCAATACATCCAGAGCCGGTTCCGATATCCAGAACATCCTTGAAATTATTTAACTTTATGAATTCTATTGCTTTTCTTACAAGAATTTCTGTCTCATCTCGCGGAATTAATACATCCGGGGTGACCTTAAAAAATTCACCCATGAAATATGCTTTGCCTGTAATATACTGTATTGGTAGCCGTGTTTTGGCTCTGTAACGCGCTTTTTCTTCAACAAGCTCCATAATTCCGTCAGGAGGTTGTTTGCCCAGTATAAAATCCTTTTCGGTATAGTTGCCGAAATGCTCAATGAGTATCTTGGCTTCAATTCTCGCTTCGTTTGGTTCAATACCGGAATCAGTTAATATTTTTATAATCTTCTGAATGTTCATCTAAAATTTTCTCTATTTCGTCTCTTAAATCCAGTTTGGAAAGGTTCTCTGTGTCCTTTTTCTCAATTGAATATTTTTTACATAATCTGTCATAATAATAAAGCTGTTTTTTTGTTGGTTTTTCTTTGGACATTTTAACTTCCTGCAAAAACTTGCGTTTCCTCTTTTCAAATTCTCTGTTTGCCTCAATTATGGGACGTTGTTTTTCCTTGTATTCATAGTATTTTATACATTCTTTTATGTAATCTTCCGTATCTTTGAGAAAATTGCTGTCGTTTAGGACTTCCTTAAGAAACGGAAATCTGGAAGCATTAATTTCCTGATAATATCTCTCATCTTCTAGAAACTTATCCATAATTTCAGAACAACTCAGATTAATATTTTGTTTAACTAAAGCTCTTAAAAAATTACAGATTCCGCTCTTTTGTGTTTTGTCAAAATTTAAATAAATTTTGTTTTTTATTTGATACATATAAGTATTGTAATATAAATTAAAAAGGCATACAATTAATTTGTACGCCTTTTTATGCCTTATTCCTCTTCCTTTTCCCTTTTTTCCGCTTCTTTGCGATATTTAGCAAGAAAACCGCTACCACTTTAAAAGGTCATCTACGCTAAATTTCGACGCCGATTCTTTTTCAATGTATTTTATCAATTTTTCTCTCAACGGGTTTGTATGATACGATTGTTTCTCCTTGAACCCGATATCATTTTCAAAGTTTTCATTTGTAATAACTCGAAACTTTTTTTTCTCATGTGATGTCATGTTAAGAAAACCTCATGTAAATGTTTAAATATCTCTTATGTATATATAAAGTATTTAACATTTAAAAAATTGCCTTTTTTGAAACGAATTGTTAAGAATTGTAACAAACTTCTTAATTTTTTTCAATTATTTTACAAATCGTAACATAAAAGACCGTTTAACAAAACGGGAGCGAGGTTTAAGTAAAAAAGAACGACTTAGAGTTTTATCGTTCTGAAAATTGTGGAGTACCTGTGAGAGCCATAGTAAATAATTATTGAGAGGAAATAGTTTTCCAAATCATTAACTTCCAGATAAGTTTGAACTGGTTCTTGTCGTTTTGTACTTTTTATCTTACCGATAAAATTAAGGAAGCCTGAATGTGTTTTTTGAGACATAGTTTCTTTAGCTTTAGGAATATTCTTATCATAGAACATTTCAGGCGTATAATCTCTGTCATATACAGGTATAATGTATTTTACAAGTCCGTTTTGTTTAAACAGTAAAAACCAATCCCCTTGATGTTCTCTCGGAGTTAGCAGGTAATATCCTGGTTCGATTGTAATACTTTTAAAATATATAGGGGATGTTAACCTAAAAAGCGGATATACTGACCAAGTTGTATCTTTCATGTCATAATACTGATCTGGGTCAATGTCGTGCTGGTATGAAAAATTTGGTTCTTCAAGCGAATTGTATATCTCTGCGTAATTTTTAGTAGGCGGTGTTCTTTCATAAGGCGGATGCATGAATTCTCCGGGTTCATCTGTAAAAGTCTGATAAGCCTCTCCCTGCGGTTCTTCTTCCTCTTTTTCAATATCTTCAGGTGTAATATCGTCATAAAATCCGGGAGGTGTTCCGGCATGCCCTCCTTCATCCGTTGCTGCGTATGATACAGATATATAGGATGTCGGTATCAAAAATAAACTGGTTATTATAAACAACAAACTCTTCTTCAACATACAAATATTGTAATAAAATTATCCCAAAAATCAAGTTTTGGAGAAATAGTAAGAATTGCCGATAGGGTTACGATTCTAGCATTTTTAATAATGGGAAAATATTGTTATATAGTGAACTCATATTAATTATGAAACAGACCGCACAGAAATAATACAATATCCTGTTCGTTTTGGGGTTGGAATACGTATAAATTTAGTTAATGTTAGCAACTTAAAAATTTTTTGCGTGTAAATAATAAAAATCAAACATGCAAAAAAGCATGCCTGTGTGTAAATAATTTTTTACATATTATTATGCTAACTTCTTGCTAATAAAGCGTTTTAGATATTTTTATGTAAATAATTCTTTGCTTATATGTAAATAATATGATATATTAATATTAAAAAGGAGGATTCTATGTGCGATAAATTAGATTTATCATTACCGCAAATTTCTTTTGATAGCAATTTAGTTGAATTAATTACCAAACTAGAAGTATTAAGGCATCAGATTGCTATTTTGGAAATAAATGTGAACCTCTTTTCACAAGTTAAGCAAATATTTGATATGATAGAAAGTTTGCAATCTGCCAGAATTGAAGGTAATAGAACTACAATTTCGGACTATGTCGCCTCTAAATTTGAAAATAAAGGTGAATTTGACAATATAAAAGAAATAAGTAATATTGAAGAAGCCATAAATTATATTAATAGGTGTTTTTCAGAAGACAAAAATTTTCAAATATCAAACAAATTTATAAAAGAATTGCATTTTATTATAACTAGAGATTTGAATGCTGAAGGAAGTAAAGAAAGCGGAAAGTATAGAAGTTGCAATGTAAAGATAAATAAAGCTACTCATATTCCTCCAAATCCAATAGCTGTTGCTGGATATATGGAAGAATTAATTGATTGGATAAATCGAAGTGATATGGCTCAAATGCAATTATTAAAAGTGGCAATTGCACATCATAAATTCACTTGGATTCACCCTTTTGATAACGGTAATGGAAGAATGTCAAGACTATTGACTTATGCAATGTTAAGGCAATATGGCTTTGATATGTCTTATTTGTTAAATCCAACTGCAGTATTTTGTATTGATAGAGAAAAATATTTTGAAATGTTGCATATAGCAGATTCGAATACAAATGAAGGCAAAATAGAATGGTGCGAATATGTATTAAATGGATTGTATAAAGAAATATCTAAAGTTTCTAAACTAATGAATAGATGTTTTTTTGTGGAAAAAATTGTTAAACCGGCTATCAATAGAGCTTATAATTTGCATTTTATTAATAATGAGTATAAAAAGATTTTAGAACTGACTTTAAACAAAGAAGATGGAACAATAAAATCAAAAGATGTACAAACTGTAATTAAAGAAAAAACACCAAGACAAATAAGTCATTTTATAAATAAAATGTTAAGTACAGGATTATTACAAAAATTAGAATCTAGCAGCAGAATTTATACTCTGAATCTTATGTGTAAAGATTTAGCCATAGGGGTAATTGATTCTCTATATAAAGAGAATTTTATAAGCGAAAATAATTAATTAAACTCTATAAAGTGCTTTAAATACTAAAAAAGAGCTTCATCAAGAAGACTCTATAAATTAACTGTCGATAGGGGGATTTGAACCCCCAAGGATCTCTCCACATGAACCTGAATCATGCGCGTCTACCAATTTCGCCATATCGACATAATATTATTCTATTATAAATATCTTAAAATGTTAACTACCTTTCGAATTTATTTTTATTATTTTCAGTTATGATTAAATGAATAAGGAGTTATTTATGAAAATTGTATATTTTGATGTTGAAAATTATGAGGAAAAGTTTTTAAACGACAATAATCGGGATAAATACGATTATATTCTTGTTTCGGAGGAACTCAATGACTTACTGCAATTAAAAGATGAATATAAAGATGCTGATATAATTTCTGTTTTTACAACATCCAGAGTTAACAGAAAAATTCTTGAACAATTTACTAACTTAAAACTTATTGCTCTTCGCTCTGTTGGATTTAATCATGTAGATATTGATTACTGTAGAGAACACGGGATTGCGGTGGTTAATTCACCAAACTACGGGAATATTACTGTTGCGGAGTTTGCTCTTGCACTGTTGCTGGATGTATGCAGGAAGGTTACAGTTTCATATATTGATTATAAAGAAGGTAAAGTTCGCCCTGAAAATCTTATGGGAACGGAACTTTACGGTAAAACTGCCGGAATTGTCGGATTAGGTGCAATAGGTTCTGCCTTTGCAAGAATTGTTCACGGATTAGGCATGAAAATTCTGGCATTTGATATGTTTGAAAGAGAAGAAATGAAGCAAAAGTATGATGTCAGCTACACAGATTTTGATACGTTGCTTAAAAAATCGGATTTTATATCTATTCACGCTCCGCTTACAAAAGACAACTATCATATGTTTAACAAGTCTGCTTTTGAAAAAATGAAAAATACGGCAATAATAGTAAATACAGGACGCGGGGAGCTTATAGACAGTCGGGCACTATATGAAGCTCTGATTACTAAGCAAATTGCAGGTGCGGGTTTAGATGTTTTGGAGAAAGAAGAAACAATCGCAGATTTTGACTACGTAATCGGTTTGAACAGGTTAGACAAAAATAGTATGGAAAAAACCATTATTAATTCTCAGTTGTTTAGACTCGATAACGTTATTATAACTCCGCATACTGCTTTTAATTCCATTGAAGCAATTGACCGGATATTAAAGACTACGATGTCTAATATTGATGAATTTGTATCCGGCAATCTTAAAAATAGTGTAATTAAAGATTAATTCTACGAATAATTGAACGCGTTTAGAAATATAAAAGGGCTTATTTAAATAAGCCCCAGACATGTATTGTTTTTGAGTTAATGGTTCAAGAGAAAGATTTCATTTGAAAAACCCTCATCAGAAGTTACTTTTGCCAGCAGGGAGGATTAGCCGGCTAAAGAATTGTGAAATGTTCTTGCAATAACGTCATCCTGCTGTTCTTTTGTTAATTTTATAAAGTTGACAGCGTATCCTGATACCCTTACTGTAAGCTGCGGGTACTTTTCAGGGTGTTTTTGTGCATCCAATAAGGTTTCTCTATTGAATACGTTTACGTTAAGATGGTGTCCGCCTTTTTCTACATATCCGTCAAGTAAGTTGATTAGATTTTCTTCCTGTTGTGTTGTCATTTTTGTCTCCTTTTATTAAAGATTTAGTGTTTTTTGCTTACACACTTATTATAAAACATGTCTTACAACATTTCTGTTGTTTTTACAACACTTATAAAAATTTATTTTATTAAATCAGAGACAATTCTTGAAGCCATAAAAATACCTGCGCAAGAAGCAACAAATGGGGTTGAGGACGGGATAATTTTGTTAAATTGGATTCTTTCGCCTGAAGCAGTTGTTATATTTTCTACTTCCGAGAGCTTTTCCTGAACGCATGGTTTTTCATCACTTGTAACTACAGTTATTCCGGATGTAATATTTTGTTTTTTTAATTGATACAAAATATTCGATACGAAAGGAGCTTTTTTATCACGGATTTGTGAAATATCCGAGATATAAAGCATTTCCGGATTAATTCTGTTTCCGGCACCCATTGAAGATATAACTGGAACATTTATTTCTTTGCATTTTACAAGCAAATTAATTTTTGAACGCATAGTATCAATTGCATCTGCAACATAATTAATTCCTGAAAAATCAAAATTATTAGTATAAAAATCGTTGATTAGGTTTAGTTTTATATCAGGGTTAATATCTTTGAATCTGTTTTCAAAAAGTTCGGTTTTATTTTGTCCGATTGTTGAATGGAGTGCAATAAGCTGGCGGTTAATATTTGACTCTGAAACTTTATCAAAATCAATGAGCGTTAACTCTCCAACTCCGCTTCTTGCAAGAGTTTCAGCACAAAACCCTCCAACGCCGCCCAGACCAAAAACAGCAACATGCGAAGATGCCAGTTTCTTCTGTGCAGTTTCACCCCAGTATAAAATATTTCTTGCGAAAATCTCATTCATTTAATTTATTTGATTATGCCAAAACCTAAAAGGAATATGCATATAGTAAATATTAGTGCTACAATTCCTGTAAGTTTATTCAAACCTTTTTCCGCGCTTTTTTGGGACGTAAAAATTTGTGCTGCGTTTCCTATTCCTGCGATGCCGTCACCTTTTGGCGAATGCATAAGAATTAAAACTATTAATAATAATGCGGATATGACTTGTATTATCCAAACTAGTGTTAACATGTATTCTCCTTTTTTAATTTATTGGTTTGTTAAAATTTATGTTGAGTAAGGTGTTCAACCGACTTTTTCCTATGCTCTTTATTTGATAAAATCTAACCGGCTGCTTTGTTTCCAAATACGTTCCTTTATCTTCCTTTTTTGATAAAATGAGCACGCTTTGAGTTTAGTTTAATATTATCAAAAGTGTACAATCTTGCGGGACGTTTTGATGATGATTTTGAAAATTCATTAAGTTCTCTCAGACCGTCAGTTGTAATAACCTTTTTCCTGAAATTTCTTTTATCAAGTTTTTTCTCCATAATCATTTCATAAGCTTTTTGCATTTCAGTCAGTGTGAATTTTTCATTCAGAAGCTGATATGCAACCGGACACATTTCTAAGCGTTCCCGTGTACGTTTAAGTGAATATTCAATAATTTCTTTGTGGTCAAATGCAAGCGGCGGTAATGCGGAAACCTTATGCCATGCAATCTCAGGTGTTGTTACAACATTAAAATCCTCAGCTCTTATAAGTGCAAAGTATGCACAGGTAATAACTCTTGATACCGGATGCCTCAGAGGATCTCCAAATGTATATAGTTGTTCAAGATAAATATTATCTACATTTGTTTTTTCTTTGAGGACTCTCATCGCAGCTTCATCAAGATTTTCGGACATTCTGACATATCCGCCCGGAATTGCCCACTTATCTTTGAAAGGTTCATTGTTACGCTTTACCAATAAAACCTGAAGAGCATCATCTTTAATTGTTAAAATTACAATATCGACAGTGATTTCATGAGTTTTAATTTCGTTGAACATTTCTACCTCTAATTGTTTTTTATTCAATGGAGACAGGCTTTTATACCTGTAGAGATTATTTATACTTTAAAATAATTGTATAATAAAGAATAAAAAAATGTAACAGACAATAGTTGAATAAGTGTAATTTTGTTACATTTTTTATTCTTTATTATATTGGCAAATTGTAAAATATTTAACTGCTTCAATTTAGCGGGGTATAAAAATATAAACAGTATTTATGCATTTTTTGTTTTCTTGTATTTGAAATGGTAATATTCAATCAATCCGATATGTGCTGCTGTTAGTAATGCTGTAATATATGCAAGCGGTTTGTGTTGTTTTCGGAAAGTTTTATTTTTACTGACTCCGCTCCAAACAGAAGCGCCAAGCCCGACAGTCGCGGCATAGCCTGTTGTCTTTGGTGTGATAATCGAATTTTGGTTTACGGAATCAACTTTCATGTACTTAAAATAGCATAAAAATACTAAAATATCAAGGCTCGATACGGTGTAAAACGTTTATTATTGCGCTCTTTAGGATTTCTTTTCAGGTATGATTTTAAAATTTTTCTGGCTGCAAAATAATGCTTATCTTTAATATACAAATTAGCAAGCCTGATTACATAATCAAGATTGTCCGGATAGGTTTGAATTATATATTGATATTCTTTTTTTGCATCTGCTCTATTTACATTTAATAAAATTTCAGCTTTCAAAACGTGAAGTTCTTCACTGTCTCTTATTTCTGAAGCTTGTTTTAAGTATTCAAGTGCTAAGGATGTATGATTGATATAGTAATATGTTAATGCCAGATTATAATAGATGATATATTTCATTTCATCAGTGTCAGAAAGGTTAAGTGCTCTTTCCAGATTTTTGATAGCTTCCGAATAACGTTTCTCGGAAATCTGACTTTCTGCCAAATCAATATAACCTGATGGAAGTGTCGGAGCATGATAAATGTAATTTTTAGCTTCTTTTGCCTTTGATGTATTTATTTCTTCATCATCACCGAGAACCAAATACGGTATATACTCGCTTTCTAGATTTTCTACATTAGTGATGTCAGGTTTTATTTTGTATAACAATTTTAAAGTACTTATGTCTGCTTCATTAAGAACAGCTCTGGTATCATTTATTAAAGTATTTTTATTTTTTGCCAGATACATTATATTATCAGGATTAAAGCTGTGCCCCATAAATCCGAGAGAATGGAAAATTTCGTGCAGAGCGGTATTGTATATCTGGTTGGCAGTGAAAAAGTTTCCCTCTGGATCTTGAATATAAAAATTTATATCCATTTGCTTGAGAGAAGAATTAACGACAACAGGTACGGTATAAGCCACTACATATTTTCTTCCGAACTCCATATTTTCATTTTTAATGTTTCTGAAATTTACAACTATATCTGCATCTTCATTTGTTCGTGTAAACAAAATTATGCCGAATTTTTCCCATTCGGCAAAAGCTTTATCAATTTCTTCTATATATTCATCAGGAATGTTTTTTGTATTTCGGAATGTATAAGTTATCGGAAATTTACTCCAACGAATAATTTTTTGGTTGAACGGACATTGTTTTATATAATTATTCGGATACTTTTTATGAATTTCTTTTTTTAAATTATACAAAAATCCTTTAGCTTTTAAAGATGCACTGTCTTGAATCTCATCTTCCGCTATAACGGCTAGTTTTAACTGTGAATCAATCGATAAAGGAGAATTAATTATTGAGTTAACATAAATTTCTCTTATTGAAGCATCTTTGTTTCCAAGGAGGAATGATTTTTCATAAAATTTTTGTGCTTTAGAAATGTTGTTAGATTTGAAATACCAGTTTCCTATCTGTGCATAAATATTATCGGCATGATTATATGTGTATAAGGCAAAAATAAGTATAAAACCCAACAATAAACAGGTTAAAACTTTGCCGATTATATTTGTTTTTTGAATCTTATATCTTTTTTGCAATGGTATTCTCTTTAGTTTTATTGATAATTATATCAGATGGTCAATCTGTTTACTATTGCTGTAATAAGCAAGACAATTTTCAAAAAATAGCTGTCTCTAGTATTAATTGACTCAAAATTTTTTCAATTTCAGAATATTATTTACTCCTCGTCTTTTACCCCTTTGTCAATGTTCAGAGTTTTAACCAGAGATCTGACATCGCCTTTTAGCTTAAAGTATTCTGCAAATTTTGGAGTGGTTTTGATATTAAAAGACCTTCCGTTCTTATCTTTGTGCCGCGAAATCAAGCCTTTTTCCAGAAGTTCCTGTACATGTTCGTATGCGTTTGACCCCCTCAGTTCTTTTAATAAAGATTGACGAATCGGTTCTTTCAGTGCAATTACTGTAAGAGTTTTTAATACAGGCGGCTTAAGTTCGACAGGGCAGAGTTTTTCTACAATATCCAAATGTTCTTGCTTGACCTGTAAAATATATCCGTTTTCGTCATCAATTTCCAAAGCACCGTCACGTGAGGCGTAATCCATGATAAGTTCTAATAAAGCTTCTTCAACTCTATCAGGTTCTTCTTCCAGAATTTCTGCAATATCTTTTATCTGAAGAACTCTGGCTGTGACAAATAAAACCGCTTCTATTCTGGATTTCAACTGTTCCATTATGCACTTACCTCTTCTTTATCAATTACAGTATTTTGCGCATTATCAAAAAAGTTATCAAACTCTGTTTCATTTTCAGCTGGAGATGTAGTTGGGTTTCTCTTTACTACATACAAATCTGAATAAAATTCATCTTGTTCTAGGTCATAGTCGCTTTCTACTGTCAAAAACAGGAGTGAAATATATGCGCTTATTTTGTCCATCCCGAGGAGTGTAAGTTCATTTAATTCAATTTTGTCTTGTCTGCCCAATATTTCTGAAAGGTTTGCTTTCAATCTCTGAACACCATTTTCAATATATTCATCATGCGCAAGATTAATGATATCATCCGGAGATAGTCTTGCATAATTTTGAACACGTCTTTTGGCACGTTCATGAGCATTTTTAAGCGACTGTTTTTTATCAAGCATTTCGTAAAATTCCAATTGCCTGATTAAATCTCTCAAAGTTACTACACGATTGTGATTAAGTCTGACGCTTGTTCTTCTCTGCAAAACTTCATCAATAGAAATTACATTGTTTGTCGGAATATACTCTTCTTCTCCGTAATCCAGCGGCATATCGTCATCATAATTGAAGTCTTCTTCATGCTGCGGTTCAAAATCAAGCACATCTAAACCTTCAAGTACATTTGATTTGAGTTTTAAGAGTATTGCCGCAAAAAGAAGAGTTCTGCCTGTAAGCCTCAGGTTTTGGGCTTTTGACTGAAAAAGATGCATCAGATATTTATCGGTGACTTCAACAATATCAACGTTCCACGGATCAATCTTCCCGTGTTTTGCCATATTGACTAATATCTCTATTCCGTCAACTTCCGCTTCCTGAACGTACTCTTCCTGCTTTGCTGTCAAAGCCTGATGATGTAGTATATTTGTATTATCTATGTTGTTTACTGCCATATTCCTGTTGTTTCCGTTCTCATTAAGGAGAAGGTGCGGGAAAATTCCTTTTCCCATTATTATTTTAATTTATATTATATAATTTTTTATCCCCTGTTTTCATGAATGTTACTATCTTTTAACAAATCTAGCTTTTACCGTATTTATTTTTGCTCCTTGCGGATGAAAGTTTTTTTCTTGAGGTTACTGTAAACCGTTTTTTTATCATACTGCTAATCTTTGACAAATCCGACTTTTGCAGGTTTTGTTCTGTCCATCAGCAGGTCAATTGCCTGATA
>CAZXQM010000033.1:14638-18329 GCA_964643455.1 uncultured Vampirovibrio sp.
CCAATTTAACTACATTTACCCCTCTAGTCACGGAGCTTGACGCCTGTAACCTTCGAGATACCTTTTTCTTTCTGGGTTACGCCGATTGTTCTGTTTGCAGATTCGATCATCGGTTTACGGTGGCTTACAACGATAAATTGAGTTGTTTCAGCCTGTGACTGTACAATGTGTGCGAGTTTTTCAACATTTATACCGTCAAGGCTTGCGTCAACTTCGTCAAAGGCATAGAATGGTGCCGGCATGTATTTTTGTATCGCAAATACAAAAGAAAGTGCGGTAAGTGCTTTCTCTCCGCCTGACATACCTGCAAGACGCTGCTTTTTCTTATCTCTCGGCTGTGCTTCTATATCAAGACCGCCTTCAAATGGTTTTTCTTCGTTTTCAAGAATCAACATGCCTTCTCCATCTGAAAGCCTATGGAAAATGTCTTTAAAGTTTTCATTTATGACGTTATAAGTTTTGAGGAAAGTTTCCTTTTTCAAATCCTCATACCCTTTCATTCTCTCAAGGATTTGTTCTCTTTCACGGCTAAGCGTATCTATCTGAGCTTGAAGTTCCTGCTGGCGCGCTGAAACTTTTTCAAAATCTTCCAACGCTTTCATATTAACAGCACCCAGCTCATCCATTCTTTTTTGTAAACGCTGGATACGGGAATTTATTTCTTCGATGGACATTTCAACAGGTGCAAGCTCATTGACGTTTACTCCGGCTTCTTCAAGAACATTTTTAGTTTCTTCCAATTGCGGTTCTAACTCTCTTCTGCGTGCTTTGAAAGACTCAATTTGTTCGGCAATTTTTTCTATCTCATTTGCTTTTAGGTTTTTGTCTGTTTCGACTTTGATAAGGTCGTTATTAATATCATCTCTTTGTTTTAAAAGTTCGCCGAGTTTTTCCGTAATTTCTTTTATCTGGATTTCCAGAATTTCCAATTGTTCTTTCAATCCCTTAATTTCTTCCGCGAATTTTGCTTTATCAAGCTCTAATTCACAGTTTGCTTTTTCTGAACGGTCTATAGTTTCGTGCATTGTACTGAGAGTTGTGTTTTTGATAAAGTCAATTGTCTGATGCAAACCTTCAATTTCGTGGTTAGTATCTGCCATATTTTTTTCATAACGCTTAATTTCAGATTCGACTCCTGCAGTTTTCTCTTTCAGGTCTTTCAAATCCGCATCATTCATGAGCCTTTCAACTTCTTCAATAGAGGTTTGCAAGTCTGTCATTTTATCGGAAATTGCAATATGTTCTTCTTCCATTTTGTCCAGTGCTTTTTCAAGTGAAACAATTTCCGGTTCGGTAGCTTTGATGAAATTTTGTCTTTCATCAATATTTTGCTGCGTATTTGCAAAATTTGTTTCAAGACTGGCAAGTTCTAATTTTGCTTTGTTAAATTCTGTTGTAGAAGTTGAGTACTTACTCCTCACATCTTCCACTTTTGCTTCCAAATTTGAGCGTTTGGAAACAAGGGCAGCGTGTTTAGATTCCATCTCTTTGAGCCTTGCTCTAAAGGTATCAATTTCGCTGTCGGAATTTTGCGAGAATTTAAGCCCTGTTTTTCTAACCGCACCGCCGGTGATTGATCCTGATTTTTCAAACAGGTCGCCGGAGAGTGTAACCATTCTGTACTTGCCGATTAATTTGTTTGCGACTGAACGGTCTTCAACAACAAGTGTGTCGCCAACTGCATAATAGAAGGCATTCAGATACTCATCATCGAAATCAATCAGGTTGATTGCAAAATCAATTACACCTTTTTCTTTCGGAAGATTTAAGCTTTTTGGACATTTTACAATCTTGTTAAGCGGAACAAATGTTGCTCTGCCTGCGTTTGAAGACTTCAATAACTCAATACAAGTTGAGGCGACGTGTTCGTCATCAACAACGATGTGCGACATTCTGCCGCCTACAGCGATTTCCATGGCTGTTGAATACTCTTCGTCAACCTGACCGAGTTTTACAAGCGGAGCGTGAACCCCTTGGATATTGGCATTTACAATTGTATCAACCGCACGCCCGAGGTTAGCATCTTCGTTCGCTTGCTTAACTGCTTCAAGCTGATATATTTTCTTACGTGCAGCTTGAAGGTCGTAGTCCATGTCTGTGATTTCATTTTTAGTTTTGTCATACTCATACAATGTATTTTTAAGGATGATTTTGAAATCGTCAAGTTCTTTGCCTAATTGTTCTATTAAAAGTTCCTTTGAAGATTTGGTTTCGGAAAAATTCGCCTTGAAACTTTCTAATTCCGTAAGTTTTGACTTTGCATCTTCCAGAGCCTTTTTCTTTGTGGACAAATCCGCTTCCATCGGGGCTTGTTTCTGGATAAGTTTTGTTTCTTTGTCTTGAAGTTCCTCCAGCTCTTTTCTCAAAGTATTGCGTTTTTCGAGATGTTTTTCCGCAGTTTCATTCAAACCGGACATATCTTCCAGAATCTTGTGCAGAATTGCTTTTTGCTCTTCTATATTTCTCTCAATTCCCTTAATCTGATCCTGTTTAAGCGAAATCTTTAATTCTGCATCTTTAATTTTTTCTTTTTGAACTTCAATACCGTTTTTTGCATTTTCTATAGTTTTTAAATTATCTTGAATCTGCTTGTCAGCATAAGCAATAGAAGAATTTTTCCTGTCAATCGAACCTTTTATTTCTTCCGCTTTTTGTTTTAGTTCAAGCTGGTGTCCTTCGCCTTTCTCCGTGATTGTTTTGGAAATCTCGTCATACTTTTCCTTTATAAGTTTCAATCGTTCTTCAAGGTCTTTTGACTTAATTTCCTCTTCTTTTTTTCTTTTGGTAAATTCTAAAATGTTTTCGTGCGCTTTCTCAAGATTCCGGCGCAAATCAAAAAATTTTACCGTATTAATCTGACTTTCTAGCCCGTTTTTTTCTTCCTTTAATTTCTGGTATTTTAAAGCGACTTCTTTCTCTTCATTAAGCTGTTCAAGTCTTACATTTACTTCATTTAAAATAAGGGTGGAATTTACAACACGCTTTTCAACTGTGTCCAGTTCTCCGGTAGCCTGCTCTATTCTTCTGTCAAAATCAGCAACTCCCGCAATTTCATCAATGATTTTCCGGCGTTCGTTCGGAGTGCAGGTTGTAATACTCATAACGTCGCCCTGCATCATAACGTTATAACTGTTTGGAGTGATGTTGTATTTTTCAAGCTTAGCGTGAATATCACTCAGAGTTGCGATTTTGTCATCAAGGTAATAAATACTGTTAAATCCTTGTGAAGATTTTCTGATACGTCTTGCGACCGAAAAATCGCCGTCATCCGTATCGCCGAATGTGACTTTTACATAAGCTTCATTTCTTTTATTGTAAGTTGATATGAGATGGAAGAGTTTTTCTGCTCTGAGTGTACGGCTTGTAGACAGACCGAGCGCAAATAAAATGCTGTCAATAATATTACTTTTACCTGAACCGTTAGGTCCAGAAATAGTTGTAAATCCTTGCAGCATTGGAATATCTACTTTATTGGCAAACGACTTAAAGTTGTCTATTTCCAATTGTTTTATGTACATTAAATCCCTTCCCCATACGACATGTCTGTATTTAGATTACTACAAAAAACAGGCTCATGTCAATTAGGGGGGGTAGGGGTAAATATTTTTTTTGGGGGGGGTAAATGTATTTTGGCTCGAAGGTGAAACTACTAGTCAGTTGAGGAGTGGGGGGTAAATGTATTTTAGCTGGA